>CAZDXK010000008.1:0-18817 GCA_964509215.1 uncultured Actinomycetes bacterium
GCGTTCGACCTGGTGCGGACGCGCGTCGGCCAGCTGATGTCCGAGGTCTCGGAGAGCGTCATGGGGGCGGCCGTGGTTCGCGCTTACGGCCTGGAGGACCGAACGGACCGACGCGTGAAGCGCGCGATCGACGAGCGGTATCGGGCGACGATCGTCGCGCACCGGCGGTCGGCGGCGCTGTTCCCGATCGCCACGTTCTTCTACGCGATCGCTGTCTCGGTCATCGTCGCGCTCGGCGCCTCGTTCGGACCCGAGTGGGGCCTCACGTTCGGTCGCGTCTCCGCGTTCATCTTCCTGTCAGACGTCTTCCTGCACGTGTTCACCGATCTCCCGGAGATCTACAGCGACACCCAGACCGCGATCTCCGGCTGGCGGAAGATCCTCACGGTGCTCGACCTCCCGATCGAGATCGTCGAGCCGGAACGAGGGATCGACCTGCCCGCGGGCCCGATCACGGTCCGCACGACCGAGCTGGATTACTCGTATCGCGAGGGCGGACCGGTGCTCCGCGGCATCTCGGTCGAGGTGGAACGCGGGTCGCACGTCGCGATCGTCGGCCAGACCGGCGGTGGGAAGACGACGTTCGCCAAGCTGCTGGCGCGCCTGGCGGACCCTGCGTCGGGGCGCATCGAGGTCGACGGGATCGACCTGCGCGACGTGTCGGCGACGTCGCGCCGCAACGCGATCCGCATGGTCCCGCAGGACGGGTTCCTGTTCGACACCACCATCCGTGAGAACGTGCGGTACGGCCGGCCGGCCGCGAGCGATCGAGACGTCGAAACGGCGTTCGAGGAGCTGGGTCTCGCCGACTGGGTCGACTCGCTCCCCCGGGGCCTCGACACGCCGGTCGGAGAGCGGGGCGAGGCCCTTTCCGTCGGCGAGCGCCAACTCGTCTCGCTGGCCCGCGCGCAGATCGACCAGCCGGGACTGCTGATCCTGGACGAAGCGACGAGCGCGGTGGATCCGGCGACAGAGCGCCGCACGACCGAGGCGCTGCGGCGGCTGTCCGCCGGGCGGACCGTGATCACGATCGCGCACCGCCTGTCGACCGCCGAGCATGCCGATCGCGTGCTGGTGCTCGACGCCGGCCGGCTGGTCGAGGAAGGGACGCACGCGGAGCTCCTCGCGCGTGGCGGCGTGTACGCGGGGCTGCACGAGAGCTGGCTCGGCAACACGCGTGAGGCGCTCGCCGAACCTTTCGACCGGTAGGCTTCCACGTCCATGAGCGACTTCGTCGAACAGCTACGCGAGGTCGCGTCCGCGTCGCTGCTGCCCGAGGAGGGCGAGCTCACGGCGCCCGGGCTCTTCGAGCCCGTCGAGGTGCTCCGGGACCGATGGGGCGTGCCTTACATCAGCGCCGCGTCCCTCGACGACCTCTGGTTCGCCCAAGGGTTCGTCACGGCCGGAGAGCGCCTGTTCCAGATGGACCTGCTGCTCCGCGCAGCGAGCGGACGCCTTTCCGAGGTCTTCGCCGACCGCACGCTCGCCGACGACCGGTTCGCTCGCACGCTCGGCTTCCACCGTACCGGGGCGAAGCTGGCAGGCGGGTGGGACGACGTCTCACGGGCGATGCACGCCCGGTTCCGTGAGGGGTGCGCCGCGTGGATCGCGCGGATGCCGGCGCCGCCGGTAGAGTACTCGCTGCTCGACATGAGCCCGAACCTGCCGACCGACGACGCAGGAGCATGGGCGGCGGCGTTCGTCTACCTCGCCTGGGGGCTCTCCGGCAATTGGGACAAGGAGCTGCTGCGCGCGGCGATCGCCGAACGTCTCGGACCCGACGCGGTCGGCACGCTCCTTCCGCCGTTGCCGGCCGACCCCGTATCCATCCCCGCGGGGGCGCTCGGCGGACGGTTGCTCGACGGGCTCCCGAGACCCAGGGGCGAAGGGTCGAACGATTGGGTGGTGGCGGGCTCGCGCACGACGACCGGGAAACCGCTGCTCGCGAACGATCCGCACCTGCTCGCCGTTCAGCCCGGCGCCTGGATCGAGATGCATCTGCGCGCTCCCGGCTACGAGGCGCGTGGCGTGGCGCTCACGTTCTCACCCGGCATCCTGCTCGGCACCACGGCGCACCACTCGTGGGGCGTCACGAACGTCACCGGCGACGTCCAAGACCTCTACCTCGAGCACCTGAACGACGATCGAACGGCGGCTGAGTATCGCGGCGGCTGGGAGCAGCTCACGGTCCACCGCGAGGAGATCCACGTCCGCGGAGCCGCCGAGGCGGTCGTCGCCGACGTGCGCCAGACGCGACACGGCCCGATCATCGAGACGGCCGTGGTCGGCGGCATGCACACCGAGTACATCCCGCTGCCCTCCACCGAGACGTACGCCTTGCGGTGGACGGGCTTCGACTGCGGCATCCGGCCGTCGCTCGTCCTCGACGCCGCGCGCGCGGCGAGCTTCGAAGAGTTCCGTCGCGCGGTCTGGGGCGTGGAGTGTCCCGGCCAGAACTTCGTCTACGCCGACGTTGACGGCACGATCGGCTACCAGTGCAGCGGTCGGTTCCCGCTCCGCCACGCCGGCGACGGCACCGCGCCCGTGCAGGGCTGGACCGGCAAGAACGAGTGGGACGGATGGATCTCGTTCGACGAGCTGCCCTGGGCGGTCGACCCAGCACACGGGTACCTGGTCACGGCGAACAACCGGATCCACGACGAGAGCTACCCGCACCTGATCGGCCGCGACTTCCACACTCCCTACCGCGCGCGCCGGGTGATGGAGCGATTGGAGGCCGTCGCGAGGCACGACGTCGCCTCGATGGCGCGTATCCAGCTCGACACGGTCTCGCTCCCCGCGCGAACCGCGCTCCCGCCGCTGATCGCACTCAAACCTCGGAGCGACGAGGAACGGGACGCGATCAGACTGCTCGCCGGCTGGGACGGCGACATGTCCTCCGACTCCGTCGCGGCAGGCGTGTTCAACGTGTGGTCGCGCCACATCGCCCGGCGCGCGCTGGAACCACGCCTAGGCGACGAGCTGTTCCGGCGTTACCACACCGACCGCGAGGTCTTCCAATGCGAGGTTCTGCCGGCGTTGCTCCGAGATCCCGCCGGTTGGCTCGACGACGACCTACTGCGCGCGGCGCTCGCGGACGCGCTCGCGGAGCTCCGGGAGCGCCTGGGCACGGACCCCTCCGCGTGGCGGTGGGGCGCGCTGCACCGGCTCACGCTGGTCCACCCGCTCGGCGCGATCCCCGGACTCGGATCCCTCTTCACGGCCGCCGACACCGAGCTCGGCGGCGACGAGCAGACCGTGATGCAGGGTGGGTTCGACGGGCGTGACGGCTACGGGGTCGACGTGATCGCGTCGTGGCGGGCCGTCTACGACCTGGCGGACCTCGATCGATCCGTCGGCGTGCTCCCGGCGGGCGTCTCGGGCGATCCGGCCTCGCCCCACTGGAACGACCAGTTCCCGTTGTGGATCGCTGGGGAGCACCACGCCCTGCCGTTCACGCGACCGGCGGTGGAGGCGGCGGCGGTTGCCACGCTGCGCCTGCTCCCCGGGTAACATCGGGGCCATGCCGAAGTCGCGTTCGCGCAACCGCGCCGCCGAGAAACGCCGCTACCAGCTGGAACCGGAGAAGAAGGCGCCGCGCCAGAAGCCGAGCCCTCGCTGGTACGCGCCGCTCGTGCTGGGCCTCATGGGCCTCGGCGTGTTGCTGATCGTCCTGAACTACATCTGGCCTTCCGTGGTGCCGTTCACAGACGACCAGACCAGCCCAGTGGCGCTCTTCGTCGGGCTCGGGATGATCGGTGTGGGTTTCCTCGGAACCACCAAGATCCGCTAAGTCCGCGCACCGAATCACACCGGTGTGATCCTTCCACATGCTTTCCCCACCTGTGGGAAAGGCCAGCCACGGGGCTGTGGATAACCTGTGGATCGCCGGTGTGGCGACGGTGGACAACCCTGCCTCACTCGACGGCGGGGCGGCGGACCACCTGCATCGGCTCGCCGCAGTGCCGTGGGATCTGGAGCTCTCCGAGGCGTGTGACGTGGAGCTCGGTCCCGCACTCGTGGCAGACCAAGAACACTTCGAGCTCTTCGACATCCTCGACCTCGGGCTTGGTGCGATCGAAGCCGCTCCCCGAGAGGGATCGGAGGATGCCCGTGCCCACGCGCCAGATCACGAACCCGAGCAGCAGCGCCGTGACGACGAGGAAGGCCTGTTGCAGCGTGGGCACGCGCCCACCGTAGCACCGGCCGTCGGCGAACAGTGCGACCTAGTCTGATATGGACTAGCTGCTCGGAACCGTCACGCCGGGGACGTGCTTCGCCAGGAACTCGAGGATGGTTCGCACCTGCCGGACTTCCTCGTCCGTATCGAACGAACCGTGTCCCGTGCCGAACACGTACACCTCGTGGGGATGCCCGCGCGCCGCGAGCTTGTCGACGTACGCCATGGCCTGTCGATAGGGACAACGACTGTCGTTCTCGCCGATGACGAACAGCACCGGCGCGCGGACGTCGTCCGCGAAGTTGATGGGGTTGCGATCGAGCATCAGCGCGGGGACCTCGTCCGGCCGTCCACCCAGCAGCGCACGATCGTAGGCCTGCAGGTCCGGCGACAGGTCGGTGTAACCCATCTCGTAGTCGCCGACCGGGATACCGGCAACGCCGCAGAGCCAACGGTCGGGATGCTTGCCGAGCTCCATCAGCGTCAGGTAGCCGCCCCACGACCAGCCGCCGATCACTGCGCGCAGTGGATCGGCGATCCCGTGTTCGACCAGCCAGTCGAGCCCGGCGTTCAGGTCCTCAAGCTCGGGGCCCCCGATATCGCCGATCAGCGCGTCGCGCCACGCAGCCCCGTAGCCGGTCGATCCTCGGAAGTTGATCATCGCCACCGCGAACCCGGCGTCGACATATGCCTGCGCCTCGGGGCTCCAGCGATCCTCGTCCAACCACGTGGGACCGCCGTGCGGCCGGACGAAGACCGGGAACGGCCCGTCGCCCTCCGGGGTCGAGTAGAAGCCGTGGACCGACTGCCCCCGCGGATTGTCGAAGCGGAACGAGGTGTAGGGGCGACCGGCCACCGCGCGTTCACCCTGTGCCCGCAACACCTCGTCGCCACGATCGTTCAGGATGCATGGCGCGGCCGCGCCGTTCGCCCACCGGAACCACACGGCGCCGTCCGGCCGGACGAGGGCTCCCGAGATCTGGCCTTCGGGATGTTCGATCGGTGTGACCGCGCTCGCCGCCAGGTCGTACCGGTACAGGCGATGCCGGCCCTCGACCAGGTTCGCCAGGAGCAACGCCGACCCGTCGGGCCACCAGTCCAGGGCCGCGATCTCTCCGAGCAGACCGGTCTGCAGATCGGTCCATCCCCCGGTCGCGGGCTCCCAGATGGCTGTGGCTTCCTCTCCTCCGCGCTCGTGGATGAGGGCCAGACGCTGGTCGCCGGCCACGGGCGACCATGCTGCGGTCGACAGGCTCTTGCCCTCGTCGCAGAGGTCGGCGACGACGGCGGCGGTTCGCGGGTCGATGACGCGCAGCGCAGGGTGCAGCATGCTGGCGTCCTCGCAGTGCTGCAGGCACAACAACGTGCCATCGGCCGACAGTCCGCCGCGGTTGAAACCCACTTCGTCCGGTCCGGACACCCGGAGCCAGTCGGTGCTTCGTACGGTCTCCTTCGCGGGTCCACCGTCGATCGAGACATACACCGCGAAGCCATCGCGATCGCTGACCGACGCCACCACCACGCCGGGCGCCTGCGCGAACCCTTCGTTCCATCCGACCGGGATGCCGTCGAGGAACGGCCGGGCCTCGCCGCCGGCAAACGGAGCGGCATACCAGCGCCCTGACTCGTCGCCGGTCTCGTCCTGCCACCACAGGACGTTGGCGTCGTCCACCGTCACGGATCCGGCGACCACGCCCACGGGGTGGTCCGTGGCCTGGCGTCGCGTGTCCGAGGTCACATCCCAGCAGTGCACCTGCCACACGCCGCTCTCCGTGCTCTCGTAGACGACCCGGTCCGGTGCGTGAGGCGACCAGTCGGGCATGGAGACGGTCGGGGCGCGGTGGCGTTGTTCCCAACGAGGCATCGAGGCGTTCATCGGGGAAGGGTACCCAGACCGAAGTTCGACGGCATCCACCGAGAGGGCCGTGTAAGGATGGGGGAACTCGCGACATCTCCCGGTCGAAGAGGGAGGTTCCGACGGACGAGGGACGACGCGCCAGATTCGAAGCGCTCTACGCGGATTCGATGCCGCGCGTCCTGGGCTATGCGCTGCGTCGGGCCGATGTGGAGGAGGCGCGAGACGTGGTGTCCGAGACGTTCACGGTGGCCTGGCGGAGGTTCGACGACGTGCCGGAAGGAGACGCGGCCATGCCCTGGCTCCTCACGACCGCGCGCAAGGTGCTCGCGAACCACCGGCGCGCGGCCGAGAGCCGGATGCGCGCGTCGCTCGTCGGGCCGCGCGCCGGGAACCCCGATCACCCCGAAGACGTCGTCGGCACAGCCTCATTGGTCCAGGCGTTCAACGCCCTGGAGGAACGGGATCGCGAGGCGCTCGCGCTCGTCGCGTGGGACGGGCTCGCGCCTCGCGAGGCCGCGTTGGTCGCCGGGTGCTCGGCCGCGACGTTCTCCGTGCGCCTGCACCGGGCGCGGAAACGCCTGGCCGCGTTGCTCGGCGACGCCGACGAACCGCTCCACCTGACGACGGAGGAACCGGCATGAAGGACGATCTGTTCGAACGCCTGCACAACGTGGATCCCGCGACTGACGAGCGGATCGTCCATGAGGCGCGCGCCCTGGGCGACGTGCCCAGCCGGATCACCGCGAGCCGGCCGACGAACGTGCGCCGCCTCCCCAAGGCCGTCCGGCGCAAGGCGACGCTCGCCGCGGTCGCCGCCATCGTCGTGATGGCGATCGCGCTCCCACTCGCGCTGTTGCGCTCGCTCGGCGAGGGCGGCGGAACCCCGGGCGACGATGCCGGTGACTGGGTGACGGTGGGAACCCTGGCCGACATCCGGAGCCGAAGGATCGTCTACGTCGAGCAGGTGGCCGCGTTCGTCATCGCGAAGGAGATCGGCGATCCGTACGCTCTGTCGGCCGGAGTCTGGACCGGCGATGTGGCGGAGGTTTCCGACGCAACGGGAAGAGACGGCATCGCCCTCGCCGTACGCCGCGCCCTCTACTGCGAGCCGACGCAGCGCTTCGTAGATCCGACCGGCCATCTCTACGACGAGCAAGGACACCCTCTGGACGCTTCGAAGGGCGATGGGCTCGCTCGACTGGGGGTGAGAACGGTTGAAGGAAACGTTCAAGTCGACCCGCGCCGGGTAGCCGCGGTGGGCGTAGCCGACTCCTCAGGAGACGTATCCGTTCCTCAGGATCTCGGATGTCTGACGGCGAAAGGGATCCCCTTCGAAGGCGAGCCGGGGTTCGCGATCCCGAACGGCACAGAGCTCCCCCCGATCGCGGTCGCGCTCCCGCAGGTGGACGCGTTCGTTCAGAGCCCGATCGTGATCGCGGGCAGCGCGAACGTGTTCGAGGCAACGGTCAGCGTCCGGGTACTCGATGCGAACGGCGACGTCATCGCCGAGGCGTTCACCACGGCCGCGTGCGGCACCGGCTGCCGCGGCGACTTCAGCACGCAGGTCGAGGTCCCGATCGATGCCGAGCAGCCGGGGACGATCCAGGTGTTCGAGTCGAGCGCGCGGGACGGCTCCATGACCAACGCGGTCGAGATCCCCGTCACCCTCGAGCCCGGATTCGCCGCAGCGAACCCGAGCGTCGAAGGCATCTGGTATGACGGCAACGGCATGCCGCTCCCGAACGGCTCACCCGGGTCGGAAGGCACCGCGATCGCCGTGTTCCGCGGGTCCGAGCACTGCCGGTGGGAGACCGCGACGTTCATGCACCTCGCCTGGCCGGTCGGGACGGTCGCCAACAGTCTCGGAGGCTGGCGTCAGTACGTCCGGGACTCGGAGAACCTGTTCGATGACGGCGCGCTGCACGTGAGCTTCCTGAGCGATGCGACGTTGCCCCCCGACGCCGTCGACTCCGGCTATCACCGCGGACCGTGGCAGCTCTGGGTGAGCCCGAGCCAGGCGGACGAAGCGATGTTCGTCGTCAACGAGGACACGGGCGCCGTCGAACGATGGGGACGATCATCCGAACCGATCCTCTGCAGATGACGTCATGACGCAGCCGCGCGGATCGCGCGCCACACCCGCTCGGGCGAGAGCGGCAGGTCGATGTGGCGCACGCCTAGGTGCGAGAGCGCGTCCATCACCGCGCTCTGGACGGCCGGCGTCGAGCCGATCGTGGCCGCCTCGCCGATCCCCTTGGCACCCAACGGGTTCAGCGGTGTCGGCGTCTCCGTGTGCGCGATCTCGAACCACGGGAGCTCCGAGGCCGCCGGCATGCCGTACGTCGCCAGGTTGCCGCTGATCGGGTTCCCGGTCTCGTCGTAGCGGACCTCCTCGTACAGCGCCTGCGCGATGCCCTGGGCCAACCCCCCGTGCACCTGACCGTCCACGAGCATCGGGTTGAGGATCCGGCCGCAGTCGTCGACGGCGATATGGCGCACCAGCCGCGCGTCGCCGGTCTGCGTATCGACCTCCACGACCGCCACGTGCGCCCCGAACGGAAACGTCGACTCCAGCTCGCGGAACGTTCCCGACGCCACCAGGCCCGGCGTCAGGCCTTCAGGCAGTCGCGACGGGTCGTCCGCGGCCGCCGCCAGCTCCGCCCACGTGATCGCGCGCTCCGGGGCACCCGCGACCTCGAACCGTCCGTCGAGCGGCTCCGTGAGATCGGCTCCGTCCACCTCCAGCAGATGAGACGCGAGCCGGCGAGCCTTCGCGGCCACAGCCTGGCTCTGCTCGGCGACCGCCGAGCCGCCGACCTGCAGCGACCGCGAGCCCCACGTACCCGCGCCTCGAGGCACGACGGCGCTGTCCGAATGGACGACGGCCACCGACTCGAACGCCACCCCGAGGATCGCCGACGCGATCTGGGCCATCGCCGTCTCGTGTCCCTGCCCCTGCGGCGATACGCCGGTCAGCACCGTCACAGTGCCATCGGTGTGCACTTCGACCGAGCCGAACTCCTTCGAGGCGAACGCGGTGATCTCGACGTACGTGCACACTCCGATGCCGAGCAGCAGGTGGTCGCCTCGCTCCCGGCGCGCGGCCTGTTCCGCGCGAAGCTCCGGCACGCCGGCGATCCGCAGCGCCTCGTCGAGTGCGCGCTCGTAATCGCCGGTGTCGTACGTGGTGCCGGAGGCGGTCGTGTACGGGAACGCATCGGCGGGGATCATGTTCCTGCGCCGGACGTCGACCGGATCCATCTCGAGCTCCGCCGCGATCAGATCCATCGCGCGCTCGACCAGCGCCGTCGCTTCGGGCCTGCCCGCGCCGCGATAGGCCGCGATCGGCGTCGCGTTGGTCACCACGCTCCAGCCACGGGATGCGATCCGCGGGATGGTGTAGACGCCCGCGAGCATCTCCTGCGTGGTGGTGGGCAGGAACGCGCCGATCGGATAGGCGCCCATGTCGGCGAGCAGCTCCACGCGCATGCCGACGACCGTGCCGTCGCGCTTCGCGCCGATCTCGACGTGTTGTACCTGCGCGCGGCCGTGATTGAGGTTCAACATGCTCTCCGACCGCGTCTCGGCCCACCGGACGGGGCGCCCAAGCGCCTTGGCCGCCGCCGCTACGACGGCGAACTCGGGGTAGACGATGAGCTTCGCGCCGAAACCGCCCCCGACGTCGGGCGCAACGATCCGGACCCCCCTCTTGTCGACCTCCAGCAGTTCCGCCAGATCGCTGCGGACATCGAACGGCACCTGCGTCGACGCCCAGATCGTGTACCCGCCGTCGTCCTCGGGCACCACGGCGATCGCGTTGGTCTCCATGGGCACCGGAGCGACACGCTGCTGCACGATCCGCGCGCTGGCGATCACGTCCGCGCCCGCCAGTGCTTCGGCGTCCCAGTCCTGCTCGAACGCGTATGCCACGTTCGATCCGTGCGCCGGGAACAGCACGGGGGCGCCATCCGCTGCGGCGGCCTCCACGTCGGTCACCGCCTCGAAGGCCTCGACCACCGGCCACACCTGCTCCGCCGCGTCCTGTCCGCGCGCGAGCGAGTCCGCGATCACCACCGCGACCGGCTCGCCGACGTACCGGACCACATCGCGGGCGAGCACCTCGCGGGCGAACGGGCCCTCCAACGTGCCGCTCGCACCCTCCACGTTGCCGCTCGGCGCCTGCGGCGCGATCCGAAGGTCGCCGGCGGTGAAGACGGCCGCGACACCGGGCATCGAACGAGCGTCCTCCAAACCCTCCAGGCCGCTCACGCGCCCGTGCGGCATGATGGAACGCACGAACACGGCGCGGAGCGCACCCGGGATGGGGATATTCTCGAGGTACCTGCCCTCGCCCCGAAGGAACCGCGGGTCTTCAGACCGGAGCGCGGGAACGCCGAACATCGAGGGAGGCAGGGTCACGGACCCATGCTAGCCAGCAACCGAACCCATCGAGGGAAGCGGGCGGTGCTCCTTAGGCGGTCGCTCCTCCATCCGCTCCTCGTGCTCGCGTTCGCGAGCACGACCTTCGCCGCGTTCGACGGCTCGGACGCGAACGCCGGGTCGGGGATCGTCGCACTGCGCGTGGTCGGCGGCCTGCGGGGACCGGCCGCGTTCACGTTCCTGAAGGACGGGCGGATCGTCTATCTGGAGCGAGGGACCGGGCAGATCCATATCTACAACCCGAAGACCCAGGCGAACGGCCGGTTCTTCACGGTGCCAGGCGTGAACGGTGAAGCAGAACGCGGTGCTCTCGGCGTCGCGGTGAGCCCCGACTGGCCGGACCCACGCGCGCTCTACATCTACGTCACACGATCGACGGGGAGAGGCCTGGCGAACCAGATCGTGAAGGTCACCCGCTCAGGGAGCCAGGCCCGCATGCGTGTCCTCGTCTCGCAGCCGGCGAGCTCGAGCCCATATCACAACGGTGGACGCATCCTGTTCGGGCCGGACCGCATGCTCTACGCGATCGTCGGCGACGGCCACGACAGCGCGAACTCCCAGGACCTCACGGGCAACCTCCGCGGGAAGATCCTGCGGATGACGCCGAGCGGGGGCGTGCCGTCGGACAACCCGATCGCGGGCAGCCGCATCTTCGCATCCGGCATCCGCAACTCCTACGGGTTCACGTTCGACCCGAACACCGGACGCCTGTGGGAGACCGAGAACGGCCCCGGTTGCAACGACGAGATCAATCTGATCGTCGGCGGAGGGAACTTCGGATGGGGGCCGAGCGAGAGCTGCAGCGGGGACTCGCCGGGCAACACGAACAACAGCGGTCCGGCCCCGCGGCGGCTCCCGAAGCTCTGGTTCGTCGCGACCATCGGCATCACCGGCGCCACGTTCTGCGACGGTTGCGGCCTGGGAGCGCAGGTCGAGGGGGACCTCTTCTTCGGGGATGTGAACACCGGCGTGCTGCGTCGCGTCGGGCTGAACGCCGCCCGCGACGACGTATCGGGCAGCGCGGTCGACGTCCTGGACAGCCCGGGAGGGATCTACTCGATGGAGATCGCGCCGAACGGACGGCTCTACTTCAGTGACGCGCAAGCGATCTACCGGCTCGCGCCTGCGTGATCCGGGAACCACTCCGAGGCATCGTGGTGCGACGACCTCGGGGCAACGCTTCCGCCCCAAGGAGTACCCTGGCGTGACGCGGGGGACCACCCACGCCGGGAGGAGGCCAGCGGTGGACATCGGTAAGCCCAAGCGCATCATCGAGGTCGAACCGGTCTCGCTCCCCCTGCCCGAGGCGATCCCCGCCCCGGACCCGGAACCCGCGGCGGTACCCGACCCCGCCGAGCCCGCTCCGTAAGGCACTATGACCCGGGCGACGCTCGACCGGTCCCCACCCACCGAATACACCACCGAGCCGGTCGTCGCGTGGCGCGTGTGGGGGCTCGCAGGCCGGCGCGACGGATCGCACCTCCTGCTGCGCCCCGTGGTCGGTCGCGGTCGTCCTTGGATCCCCGGACGACCGGCGGAAGCGGCATGCAGGATGCTCGGACCGTTCCACGAGGCGCCGCATGTCGGATGCTCGTGTGGCCTCCACGGCACCCACGGCCTCGACCTATTGCGCCGGACACGGTCTCCAGCCGTCCTTGGACGCGTGGCGCTCTGGGGACGCGTGATCGAACACGAGTTGGGGTTCCGCGCCCAGTACGGCTACCCCCAACGCCTCCAGCTGATCTGCCAATTCTGCTTCTGGCAGTGGGGCACCCACGGGGTCCGGCCCGCCGTGGTCGGCTGGTTCCCGAGGGGCGAGCTGTTGCCCATGTGCGACGACCACGTCGAGATGGCCGGGCTCTGCGGGATGCGTCCGCAGGCATGGCCGTCGTTCGACGTGGTCGATCAACGCCTCCGCGAAACGTACACGGTCGACCCGCTCGCGATCTAGCGGCGCTTCGTGGGCCCAGGCGTCGGCACGGCCGTTGGCGTCGAGATACCGCGGCGCCGTGCATCGGTGCTTCGCACCAACCGGCTGCGAAGCTCGCTCCCGTCCACTTTCGCCTTCTCGAGCGCATCGTCGTCAGGCAGGGTCTCTGCTTCGAGCTCAGCCGGCGCGACGCCGCCGCTGTCGTCCGCGCTCCCGTCCTTGCTCCCGTTGCCGTTCGCGCGTTGAGAGGCGCGCGAACGCGAACGCTTGGGTTTCGCCTCATCCAACCGGCGCTCCGACTCGCGAGCTCGCTCCTCCGCGGCCGCGATGCGTTCCTCGAGCGCGGCGATCACGCCTGGATCCACGCCGGCCTTCGACGCGTCATCGGACCCGGCTCGCCCCTCAGCCACCGCGAGCTGGTCACGGACCTGCGCGAGGTCGTCCTCTAGTTGGCGGTTCCGGGCCTCGTACACGGTCTCGGGACGCCCGGCACGGAGCATCGCCCGCTCGGCTTGCGAGCGATCGAGCTGCTGCCTGAGCTCCTTGATGCGTGCCTCGGCGTCCGCGGAGATCTCGGGCTGAGCGGTCGGGCTCTTCGCGGCCTCGGCGAGGATCCGCTGACGCTCTTCCTCGGCCAAGCGCGCCTGTGTGCGCACCTGGTCCAGCTGCCCGAGCTGGGACTTCGCTTCATCCGCGTGCGCCTGCACGATCGAGTCACGTTCCTGTCCTACACGTAGAACCTCCGCGCGCCTCGCCTCTAGCTCGGCGCGCAGCAGCCGCTCCGTCTCCGCGGCGGCGTCGAGCTGCGTCCGGATCGGAGCCGCCGGGGTCTCAGGGGCTGCCTGTGACTCCTCCGCCCGTTCCTGGGCGGTCCGGAGCTGATCGGTCGTCATGCGGAGCTGCGCTTCCATCTCCGTGACCCGGGACCGCAACTGCGACTCCCGCGACTCGGCCTCGCGCGCCTGTTCCTCGAGCTGCGTGGCGTGCGCCTTGAGCTGCGCCACCTCCGCGGGATCGCCGGTCTCGGCGCGAGCGGACCTCTGCTCGAGCTCGACGACCCGCCCGCGCAGCCTCTCCAGCTCGACCTGCTGCTCGGGGATCGACCTGTTCTTATCCTCGAGCTCCTTCACGCGTTCACGGAACTTGGCCGCCTCGGCCTCCGCGGCGGCGGCCTTCTTCCCGTCGCGAGCGCCGGCGCGGACCTCCCGGCGGCTGGGACCGAAGCCCGCAACCTCCTCCGGACGGTGGGACCACACGAAGGACACGATCGTCATCGCCAGGCAAAGGAGCGCCACGATCCCGAACGCGACCTGCATCTGCTCCCACGGATGCGACGAGGCATCCACCATGATCCCGTAGTCGTTGTCGATCTGGACCACACCGAACACCTCGACCCTGTCGGACGTTCGGAGCGGGATCAACGTGGAGAACAACATGGTCGGCACCGGTGTCGTCGAATCGTCCGGCGCGAACGACTCGTTCACCACCACGGTCACGAGATCGCCCCGTGACGCCGCGCGGAGGCTCGCCTCGTCCGACGTGGTGACACCGATCTCGGATCGGTGGTCGGTCGTGAAAACGAGCAGCCCGTCGGCTCGCCACACTTGAACGCGGACCACTCGCTGATCGTTGAAGAGACCGTGTTTCAGGTCGGCCATGAGCTCGTCGTATCCGGAGCGATCGAGAGGCTTGGCGACCCGCCCGGCGTCGAGCCGATCGGCGAGCACGTTCTGCGTGAAGCGAACCGCGCGCTCTCGTGCCGCGTCGGCCTTGCGCTGCAACCCTTGTGCCTGCTGCTGCCGCGCGACCAGGACGGCGACCAGGCAGACGACCGTGAGGACCACCCAGAAGAAGAGGCGGACCCGGTCGCGGATGCGTCGATCGGTCTGCAACGTGTTCCCCCACGTCCCTCGGCACGACAACATCGGCCCGCGATGCCGCCTTCCATCTCATCGGCTTCTGCGGGACGCGTCTGAACCCTCGAACCCGACAACTCCGCTCAAGGAATGGAACCCGTGTTGCCGATACCCGGGATGGTTCCGATTGGGGAGGTCGACGTCTTGGATCGCACCAAGCTCATCACTCGCGGCGCATCGCTCGCCGTCTGCGCCACGCTCGTCATCGGCGGGCTGGTCGTCTCGGCGCAAGCCGACAACGCCCTCGGCCGCGCATTGCGCGAGCGCAAGGTCACGGTCAAGAAGCTCGAGATCCTCCATGACTTCCGGCGGGTCGGCCGTCAGAACCTGCACCACCAGATCCGGGGTATCCAGTCGCGCATCGTGCGCGCCAAAGCCAAGGGTCCGACGCTCGCGTCCGATCGCCTGCGGTTCAACCGCAACGAGCAGCATCTGACGAAGCTCCGCCGCGAGCTGCGTCAGCGTCTGCACAAGCTGGAGCGCAACGTCCGCCTGCGCACCCTCACGTTGCGGACCCAGCGGATGGATCTCTCGACGTGGATCCAGACCTTCGGCATCTTCCGCTACTGCCCGGTCCGTGGCCCGGTCGGCGTCACGGACAACTTCGGCTACGCGGTACCCAAGCGCCCGGGCACCCCGGCGCACGTCCACCAGGGCAACGACATGATGGCCTCGAGCGGCCAGGCGATCGTGGCGCCGTTCGACGGCGTCGCGGAGGCATCGCGCAACTGGCTCGGGGGGAACGCGGTCTACGTCCGCGGCGCGGCCGGCTTCGTCTACAACGCGCACATGTCCGCCTACGGCAAGCTCGGCGAGGTGAAGGCCGGAGACGTGATCGGCTACGTCGGTTCGACCGGCAACGCCGGAGGGCCGCACGACCACTTCGAGTGGCACCCGGGCGACGGCGGCGCCGTGGACCCGTACCCCTATCTGATGGCGGTCTGTTAGCCGGACACCGGCGGGACGTTCATCGGCCGTTCGCACTGAAGTGCTGGTAGTCGATCGTGCCCTGCCACTGGCCGCCCCACTTCCAGCCGATCGCGTGGAACGCCCACCACACAGGGTCGCGCAGGTGGATCATCCCCGGAAGATCCTGGCTTCGATCCACGTACGCCTGGCCCGCCGGGGGAGACACGTGGGTGGGTGTCACGAACGGGTTCTCGACCGCGTTCACGTCGATCGCGCGGCCGTAGGCGTGCTGCGACCACTCCGTCGATGAGCCGGCTCGCAGGCGGCAATTGAACGCCGACGTGTTGTCGGCAGCCATCGACACGTTGTCATCAGCAGCGTAGTGGTCGACCAGACGCATACGCCGGATCGGGAACCGCTCCTCGTACAACCGCCGGAACACGTGGACGAGGCCCTCGGCGTACCAGCGATGCACGACCAACTGCCCCTGGTGCGCGCGTCCGTCGAAGCCGTAGTACGTGAGCCGTAGGAGCCGCAGGTCGCGCAACGGCACCGGACAGCCCCGGTGCCACGAGCTCCCGATCATCAGGTGGCGGGTGGCGGGGTCGATCACCGACACGGTTCCGTGGAACGAGGGCAGGCCCCTCGATCCGTCCTCGGCCTCGGCCGCGAACGTCGGCGTGAGCGTTGAGATGAGGACGAGGAGCGCGAGCCACCGGCGGATCACCGAGGATCAGCTGCCGCACTGCTCCTGGAACCAGACGCTGACGCGTTCCGACGCCGCTTGGAAGTCGGCGTCCTGCAGCCCTTGGCTGGCCTGCTGGATCGCGGCCATCACCTCAGGAGGGGGCGGCTGACCGCTGCTCGGGTCGTAGCCCGTGCCCTGGATCGCAGCGGAGTATGCCGCGTACCCCTGGGCGACGATCAGCAGGTCGTCGCGGATCTCTTCGGGTGCCGCGGCCGCGAACGCCTCCATCTGCTCGATGGAGGTGCTCAGATCGCCGGCCTCGCCGGACATCGCCTGCGGGACCGCGGCGGCGGCGGCGCCCATCGCGGCAACGACCTGCGCGCACTCCGCTGCGTCGAAGGCACCCCCGACTCCGCCTGTATCCCCGCCGTCACCGGCTGCGGGAGACGCAGCATCCGAAGACGCGACACCCGCATCATCGCCCCCACCGCATGCGACGAGGACGAACATCCCGACCACGAACAACGCCACGAACCTGGACAGCTTCTTCGCACCTCCACAGAAGACCTTGATCCGGACGGATCGGCCACTAGGGAGTGTAGGGGTCCGGTCGCGCCCCAGCGGTATCTCCTAACCCGGAGGTGATCAGGTGGAGACGAGCGGACTCGAACCGCCGACCCCCTGCTTGCAAAGCAGGTGCTCTACCAGCTGAGCTACGTCCCCCGGTGACATGCGGGAGGGCTCTCCAATCTTGACGAACTCCGCTCATACAGCACATCAGCAAGCCGACCAGTTGGGTGCCGGGGTATCGATTGAGCGCGCTTCGCAGGTCACGGCTACGAGTGTAAGACGTCGAGGAGATCGTGGTGGCGAGCTCTTCCTTGAGCCCTCCGACATCGGCCGCGCCTGGCCTCGGAAAGGAACGAATCATCCAGGGCGTTCGACCTCAGCGATAAGCGTCAGACAGGTCGGCCAGAATGCGCTGTCGCGTCTCTCGGCCTTCGTCGTCCAACACCGCCAGACCGGATCGAACCAGTCCGAGGCACGTCACCCCGGCCACGACGTTGATCCCCAAGACCGTGTGCGAATGATCTGCTGTCCGCCGCTCCATGTTCCTGGAAGACTACCGGCTGACAACGCATGGCTGAGGGCGGATCGCGGAGTCCGCCTCTGTTCTTGCTGGGCGCCACACCCGTTCGGGACGACCACCTGCGGGCTATTGGGGATGTTCCTGCTCTACAGTGATGAACGCGCCGCGACGCTCGGCGGCGTCGTCGGTGTCGGTGTCGGTGTCGGTGTCGGTGTCGGTGTCGGTGTCGTGGTCGGCGTCGTGCTAGGCGTGACCGCCTCGATCGGCTGTTCGAACGCGCCGTCGTCCGGAACGCGATCGATGCACGTCGTTCGGCACACGCGCCCGCTGAACGTCGTGACGACCGACCACCGATAGACGGTCCGGAGCCCGCCGATCTCCAGCTGGCCAACCGGGATCCGCACGGAAACGTTGAGGTCGGAGTCACGTCGCACGTCGAGGCTCAGGAGCCGCACGTCGGGGCCCCGTTTGGGGTCCCGCCAGAGCGAGCCGGAGAGGCGGCGCCCGTTGGAATGGATCAGCGCGTGGAAGTCGAACCGCGGGTCCCCCATCGTGTCCAGGAACACGAAGGTGAATCCCCGATCCCTGGTCAGCTCCGTCGTCCAAGGCGAGAACGTCACGATCGTCCAGCGCAAAGGGTCGGCTTCGGGCTCGAACCACACTCTTCGCATGTCCAGCAGCCCTTGGGTGTCGTTCGGATCCTGCACCTGAGCGCGCATCGGCGGGTATGCGGCGAGAGCGGCGGCCGTCACTCCGGCAACCGTGAGGACCACCAGCGCGAACGGCAGCAGCCGCCGTGTGAGCAGTCCAATGCGGGTCATGCGCGTCCCCCCTGGGCGAGCCAGACGGAGGCTCGCCATACGACGAGCACCGACGCGGCGAGCGCGCCGAGCGCGAGCGTCAACGGCACCACGTCACCTGCCCCCGGCGCGCCCGGCCAGGAGATCGCCGGGACGTCGGAGGCACGGACCAGGACGAACGCCGCGGTCAGGATCAACGCGAGGTTCCGGGCCAGCGCGACGCGCACGTCGACCTGATCCCGGCCACCGAGACATCCGCACGGAACGCGACCTCCCACCAGCCGCCTCGCCCGAACGAGCACAAGCGAGAACAGCGTGAGCAACATCGCCGACCACAGCGCCGCCGGGCGCGGCAGCCCCGCCACGACCAGCACAGGCACGAACGCCTCGGCCACGGGAACACCCCAAGCGGCGACGCGCTCGAGCGCTGGTGGCAGGTCGTAGGCGGCCAGCGCGCGGCGCCATCGGCGCGATCCCGCGACCTTCCATACCGCCGCCCACGCGAACACCGAGGCGAGCGCGGCGGCGGCGAGGCTCCACCACGACCCGGAGGCGACGCGGATCGAGCCGGCGACGGCCGCGAACGCGATCAGTGAGAGCACGAAGCCGTTCGCGATGCGTCGAGCCGACCCCGACGCGACGACCAAACGATCGACGAGCGCCCTGCTCTGCTCCTGGGTGATCGATCGCCACGACACGATCGCGGACAACCCCCGTACCAGCCCGAACGGCCCCACGACGATCGCCCCGATCGCTGGGCGCCCGCTCGCCGCCGCCGAGAGCGCGACCACCACGAGCGTGCCGTGCGACAGGTACGTCACGAACCCGATCCCGAGGCCGGCGCCGTACAGCACGGCCGCGAACGGCCGGCCGAAGAACGTCCGCCACCAGTCCGGAACCTGCCGGCGGAGCTGCGGCACCGGCACGCGCAGCCGCGACAGGGCGTCGAGCGCGTAGACGGCCGACACGGTCGCGTTGTTTGTGTCGTTGTTGCTGTTTCGATTGC
>CAZDXK010000009.1:0-18423 GCA_964509215.1 uncultured Actinomycetes bacterium
GCCATCAGGCCGACCGTGCCGATCGCGATCGCGGTGGCGCCGAGCGCGATGCATTTCGCGACGTCGGCGCCGTTGCGGATCCCACCGGCCACGACGAGGTCGATCTCATCGGCCAGGCCGACGTCCTCGAGCGCCCGCCGCGCCTCCGGGATCGCTGCCATGAGCGGGATGCCTGTCTCCTCAGCCGCGATGTGCGGTCCCGCTCCCGTGGATCCCTCCGCACCGTCCAGGTAGATGATGTCCGGCCCGCATTTCGCCGCCATCCGGACGTCGTCGTAGACGCGCGCCGCCCCGAGCTTCAGCTGGATCGGGATGCGGTAGTCCGTCGCCTCGCGGATCTCCTGAACCTTCAACGAGAGGTCATCCGGTCCCAACCAGTCGGGATGGCGTGCCGGCGAGCGTTGATCGATCCCCGCAGGCAGCGAGCGCATCTCGGCCACCTGTTCGGTGACCTTCTGGCCCATCAGGTGCCCGCCGAGCCCGACCTTGCATCCCTGACCGATGAAGAACTCGCACGCGTCGGCGAGCATCAAGTGATGCGGATTGAAGCCATAGCGGCTCTGGATGTTCTGGTAGTACCACTTGGTCGACAGGTCTCGCTCGGGTGGGATCATCCCGCCCTCCCCCGAGCACGTGGCCGTCCCCGCCATCGATGCGCCCTTCGCGAGCGCCATCTTCGCCTCGAGGGACAGCGCACCAAAGCTCATCCCGGTGATGTAGATCGGGATGTCGAGCTCGATCGGGTGCTTCGCGAAGCGAGCCCCGAGGATCGTCTTCGTGTCGCACTTCTCCCGATAACCCTCGATCACGAAGCGCGTGAGCGTCCCGGGCAGGAACATCAGCTGGTCCCAATGGGGGATCGGCTTGAACATCGAGAACCCACGCATCCGGTAGCGCCCGAGCTCCGACTTCACGTGGATGTCGTTGATGACCTCAGGCGTGAAGATCCTCGAATGACCAAGGACGTTCTGCGGGGAGGAGACGTCTTCCATCTGTGGGTTCCCCTCCTTCAGATGACGAGCTTCCGCTCGCTCGGCTCGAGGTTGTCGTAGTTGTAGAGCTGCTTGCCGCACACGAACTTCTGGAACGATGACGGTTTCTCCAACCCGTAGATGGCGAACTTCCGATCGATGAGCTCGGTGTCAGCGTCGGTCCATTCCCCTTCGACGCAGTCGATCCCGAGAGACTTCACGCTGCCACCGACGTAGATCTCGCCGTCGTACATCGAGTCGCCCAACCCGGGCCCGACGTCGCCACAGATGATCTGGCGTCCCCGCTGCATCATGAACCCGGTCATCATGCCGGCGTCTCCGCCGACGATGATCGTGCCGCCCTTCTGGTCGATGCCGGTCCGCGCCCCGACGCTCCGCTTGACCACGAGGTCCCCGCCGCGGATCGCGGCGCCCGCGAGCGAGCCCGCGTTCTTCTCGATGACCACGACGCCGGACATCATGTTCTCGCACACCGACCAGCCGACCCGGCCCTCGATGACGACCTCCGGCCCGTCGATCACACCCAGCCCGAAGTATCCGAGGCTCCCGGCGAAGCGGATCGTGCAGCGCTGCAGGATCCCCACGCCGATCGAGTGCTTCGCACCCGGGTTCAGCACCGTGACGTCACGGATGCCCTCCTCGTAGATCAACCAGCGAAGCTCGAGATTGATCTGGCGCGTCGTGAGTGACGCGGCATCGAACACGGCCTTCCCGTCCGAGATCTCGGAGACCTTCGCGACCTCCGTGTTCGGCTCGGCCAGACCTCTGGCGTCGTAGGTGATGCGACGCTCGCCTACCGAGTCCACACGAGCACCTCCCCTTCGTACGGATCGACGGTATCGATCTCGTGGTCGATCAATGCGCGGATCGCGATCTCCTCGGATGCCATCGCGACCAGCTCGTCGGATTCGTAGAGGACGAGCGGTTTGGCCGCCATCTCGTCCTTCGCAACGCCGAGGCCGTCCTTCGTGACGGCCATGTACGTGAACACGCCGTCGAGGTCTTCCATGCTCTGATCCATGGCGTCCTTCAGGTCGGCGCCTCCGGCCATCTTCTCGGCCAGGTAAACCGCGATGATCTCGGAGTCGCATTCCGACTGGAACCTGTGCCCCGACCGTTCGAGACGCCGCTTCCATTGGAAGTAGTTGGTCAGCTGACCGTTGTGCACCACGGCGACATCGGAGAACGGATACGCCCAGTATGGGTGGGCGCCGGAGATGTCCACATCGGACTCCGTCGCCATCCGTGCGTGGCCGATCGCGTGGGTGCCCTCGAACCCGCCCAGCTTGTACAGATCCGAAACCTCCTGTGCATCCCCAAGGTCCTTGACGATCTCGAGCGAATGACCGAGCGAGAGGATCTCGCATCCGGGGACGTCCTCCAGGTAGTCCGCCAAGGCCTTCACGTCGCCCTCATACCGAACCTTCGCGCGATAGGCATACTCCGTCTCGCGCTCGACCCGATCGATGGATGCGCCGATCTTGTGCAGCCGCGATTCCACCTCCTGGCGATGCCGATCGAGCCGTTCCTTGAAATCGAATCCTCGAGGGTCGTTGGCGTCCGCGAGCTTGAACCGGATCACCACGAAATCGCTCTCGGGACCGAACAACGCGTAGCCGGTCGAGTCCGGCCCGCGGTGCTTCATCGCCTGCAGCATCCGGGTCATCTCGGACCCGACATCGGCGTTACCATCCCGGTGGATGATGCCTGCGATGCCGCACATAGGAAGGCTCGTGCTCCTTTCGACTACGGAAGGATGTCCAGGTACTCGGTGATGTCCCAGTCGCTCACGGTCGCGATGAACCGAGTCCACTCGTCCCGCTTGTAGTGCATGAAGACGCGATACATGTCTCCCGGGAGCGCAGCCTTGATGACCTCGTCGGCCTCGAGGGAGTCGAGGGCTTCGCCCAGCGTCTCCGGGACGCGGGCAACCTCCTTCCCTGCGGCGATCGCTTCGTAGATGTTCCGCTCCTCCGGCGGTCCCGGGTCGAGGTTCCGCGCCAGCCCGTCCTTCATGGCCATCAGCAACGCCGCGAACGAGAGATACGGGTTCACGGCTGAATCCACCGAGCGGTACTCGTAGCGCCCGGGCGCCGAGATACGGAGGGCGGTCGTCCGGTTCTGGAAGCCCCAGTCGGCGAAGATCGGCGCCCAGAAACCTGCGTCCCAGAACCGTCGGTACGAGTTGACGGTGGGCGACGTGATGCACGTGAGCGCACGCAGATGCTCGAGGACACCGCCGATCGCGTTGAGGCCGATCTTGCCGGGAACCCTGGGGTCGTCCCCGTCGGGCATGAACATGTTCTCCTCGCCCTGCCACAGCGAGATGTTGTGGTGGCACCCGTTGGCCGAGACGCCCATGAACGGCTTGGGCATGAAGCACGCGAACGCGTTCATCTCACGCCCGACCTGGCGACAGATCTGCCGGTACGTCGTGAGCCGGTCCGCGGTGAGCTCGGCCCTGTCGAAGTTGAAGTTCAGCTCGAGCTGGCCGGGCGCGTCCTCGTGGTCGCCCTGGATCATGTCGAGGCCCATCGCCTCGCCGTACTCCATCACCTTGTGGATGATCGGCTGCAGCTCGGAGAACTGGTCGATGTGGTAGCAGTAGGGCTTGGTCTTCCCTTCCACCGTCGGCGACCCGTCCGGGTTGGTCTTGAGCCACATCATCTCGGGCTCTGTGCCGGCCCGCAGGTGCAGGCCCGTCTCCGCGGTGAAGTCGTCGTGGATCCGCTTCAGGTTGCCGCGACAGTCCGATGTGAGGTACGCGCCCCCGTCCACCTCTTCCTCGCGTCCGCGGAACAACGTGCAGAACACGCGCGCGGTCTTCCGGTCCCAGGGGAGCACGCAGAACGTCTCGACGTCGGCAAGACCGACCAGCTCGCGAGCCTCGGGTCCGTACCCGATGTAGTTGCCGTCCCGGTCCACGAACAGGTTGGCCGTGGAGCCGTAGACGAGCTGGAAGCCTTTCCGGGCGACCGTCTCCCAATGCTTGGCCGGGATCCCCTTCCCCATGATCCGACCCGTGACGGAGACGAACTGGTAGTACATGTACGTGACGCCCTCGGCGTCGATCTGCTTGCGGACCTCCGCGATCGCTTCTTCGCGCCCCGGCTGATCGGTGAACGCCTCGAGGTCGGACACTCGGCCTCCCCTTTCGTTCCGGGCCCTCGGCTCCATCTCGAACCGAACACCTCACCATGCGAACGCCGCACCGCGGCGCGGCGCCATCCTACGCTCCAACGCTCGGAGCGTTCCAGCCGGTGCCTTGGCCGCCAGCGTAGCCCGACCCGTAGTTGCGCGAGGTGTTCCAAGGCGCACGCACTTCGGCCGCTCGTTGTGTGCGTTTCGACCACATCGTTCCACCGGCTGCCGACGCACGCGAGCGAGATCCCGAGGGCGATCCATCACCCGTTTGACGTGGGTGATGGTGGAGGCGTACCTTCGCCGCCCATGCGCGGCGCGAGCGGAACTGTGGTCACTGGCTCCACACGAGGACGGGCGCACGCACGCGTCGATGACGAGCGCGCGTACCTCTACCAGATCATCCAGACGATCGGGTCGGGGCCAGACCTCGAGGCCATCCTCGGGGGTGTCGTTCAGCTCACGACGGAAGCCACGGGCTGTCACGCCTGCCTGATCTGGTTCCTCGAGGGAGACCGCCTGGTCTTGCGTTCGTCGTCCTCGCCTTACGAGCACCTCGCCGGAGCGGTCAGCATGGACCTCGGAGAAGGCCTGGCGGGCTGGGTCGTGAAGACGCGCCGTTCCGCGTTCATCAAGGAACGCGCTCTCCAGGATCCGCGAGTGAAGTACTTCCCGGAGCTCGAGGAGGAACGCTTCCAGTCGCTCGTCTCGGTGCCGATGTTCGGGCGCGGCGGGGAGGTCATGGGCGTCATCTCCCTCCACGCGGAGGCCCCTCACGAATTCGTTCGTGTGGATCTGGACTTCCTGGAGCACACCGCATCGCTCATCGCCGGAGCCGTTGAGAACGCTCGCCTTTACGAGGAAACGACCGCCCGCGTCTCTCTTCTGACCGACCTGTCGAGCCTGCTCCAGCGCATCGCCGCGGCTCCAACGCTCGAGGCGGTCTTCGCGACGGTCTCCGCCGGCACCCGGGAGCTCCTGGATGCCGAACGCGCAGAGGTCTATCTCGCCGACCCCGACAAGCGCTTGCGCCTCCGCGAGGCGAACCCGCCACGGCTTGACGACCGTGCGTTCGACACCCAGGCGCTTTGGTACGACGTCCTCCGCGATCGCCGTGCCCAGGCACCCGAAGGTACCCTGCACCTGGCGAAAGCGATCTGGGGTGAGGACGCTCCCGACACGGCGATGGTCGCACCGCTCGTCTCAGGCGATGAACACCTCGGTCTCCTGGCGGTCTCGGTCCCGGCCGCCGTCCCCGGGACCGAGACGGCGCTCTCGGCGGTCGCCGCACACACCGCGGTCGCGATCAAGCAGCACCAGCTGATCGAGCGACTCCAGGAGACGAACGTCGTCAAGGACTTCTTCCGGGCGCTGGCCAGAGGCGACGCCACCGAGGACGAGCTCGAAGGGATGGCCGAACGCCTCGGCCAGGACCTCCAGGCCGAGCACGTCGTTCTGCATGTGGAGCCGTGGTGCGGAGCCGCGCCAGCGACACGGAGATCCGGCCGTCGAGCCGTCGCTCCCGTCAGACCCCGCTGGAGGGATCTCGCGCGTCAGGTCGAAGAGGAGCTCTCAGGCCGCCTCGGCGCGGTCTGCGACCCCGCAGACGGTTCGCTCCAGGCACTCGTGACCATCGCGGATCGTTCCCCGGCCGACGTCCTGGGCACGCTGCGCGATATGGGTTGGGACGAGCGGGAGGGCATGGGTCTGTCTGTCGGGGTGTCCAACGCCTGCCGCGGCCGGGGAGCCTTCCCTATGGGGTTCCAGGAGGCGGCGGCGGCGGCGGCGGTTGGCGGCCTCATCACCGGGAAACCCGGTGTCACTGGATACGACGAGCTAGGACCCTACAAGTACGTGCTATCCGTGGCAGGCGGCGATGTGCGCGACCCCTCGCAGCAGCGCCTCGAACTCCTGGTGGACTACGACCGCCGTCGCGGCACGCAGTTGCTCGACACGTTGGAGGGCTATCTGGACCACCGAGGGAACGTGGTCGGCACGTCCCGCGCGCTCTTCATCCATCCGAACACGCTGCGGCAGCGTCTCGAGCGTATCCAACGCGAGGCGGGCATCGATCTCGATCACGAGGACTGGCTCTCTCTCGCCGTCGCCACCAAGGTCGTGAAGCTCAACAAGATGCGGGGATCCACCACGCCAGGAAGGGGGAACGATGGCTGACGCCGCTCCACGCTCCGTCGAGGAGGTCCGCAAGCTCGTCGACGAGATGGGGATCGAGTTCGTCTTCGCGCAATTCGTGGAGATGTACGGCAAGCCCAACGCCAAGCTCGTACCCGCGACGCATCTGGAGGATGTCTTCGCCGAAGGAGCCGGCTTCGCGGGGTTCGCCGCCGGCGAGATCGGACAGGGGCCCCACAGCCCGGATCTGGCCGCCATGCCCGACCCGGCCAGCTTCACGCCGGTCCCGTGGCAGCCGAACCTGGCTCGGTTCGCCTGCGATGTCTACGTGGAGGGCGAGCCCTGGCCGTATTGCCCCCGCATCATCCTGAAGCGTCAGCTGGAACGGGCCCGCAAGATGGGCTTCGTCTTCAAGATCGGGATGGAGGTGGAGTTCTTCCTGCTGCGCCGCAACGCCGACGGATCCATCGCACTCGCCGACAGCCTGGATACGCTGGACCGCCCCTGCTACGACATGCGGGCGCTGTCGCGTCAGTTCGACTTCATCTCGACGCTTTCCAAGTACGAGTCCCAGCTGGGGTGGGACAACTACGCGAACGACCACGAGGACGCGAACGGGCAGTTCGAGTCCAACTTCCAGTACGCGGACGCACTGACGACGGCTGACCGCGTCATCTTCCACAGGTACATGCTCCACTCACTTGCGCAGATGCGCGGGCTCGAGGCGACCGTGATGCCGAAGCCGTTCGCCAACCTCACCGGCAACGGCCTGCACTGCCACATGAGCCTGTGGGACGCGAAGAAGGACACGAACCTATTCGACGACCCGAAGGACTCGCTCGGCTTGTCGAAGATGGCCTACCACTGGCTCGGTGGACTGTTGAAGCACGCGAAGGCCTACATCGGCGTCACGGCCTCGACGGTGAACTCATACAAGCGGCTCATCGTCGGTGCGCCGACGTCGGGGGCCACCTGGTCGCCTGTCTACGTCACGTACGGCGGGAACAACCGAACGCAGATGATCCGGGTGCCGGCGGGCGGACGGTTCGAGGACCGGACGATCGACGGCGCCGCGAACCCGTACCTGACGGCCGCCGTGATCCTGGCCGCGGGCCTGGACGGGATCGAGAACGAGCTCGACCCCGGCGATCCGAACATGGGCAACCTGTACGAGACGTCGGAGAAGGAGCTGAAGCGCCGGAAGATCGAGATCCTGCCGGGGAACCTCCTGGATGCCGTGCGGAACCTCCGTCAGGACAAGGTGCTCCGCGAGGCGCTCGGAAAGACGCCCGACGGTGACTACATCGACTACTACTGCGACGTGAAGGAGCGCGAGTGGAAGGACTACCACGACCGCGTGTCCGACTGGGAGGTGGGAAAGTACCTGGCCCTGTTCTAGACGGACATGAGCCCGGCTGCCGGAGTCGGGTAAACAGCGGAAGATCGGCCGATACCGCCGCCGAGCTGTGGTCGAAACCGACATGCCGGTGGATCGTCGTCGGACTTGTTTCCGCAGGAACGCCGGGCGTACCCTTCGCGCGGAAGGGTCCTGACCGGTCGCGATCGAGGGGGGGATGCGATGTCGCAGAATGACAAGGGCACGGTGCGAGTCGAGGACTACGTCAAGGGCGAGCTCTCCAAGGATACGAACTGGTGGGGCGCTTTCGTGGTCGGCCTCGCCGGCACGATCTTGGTCACGGGGGTCACCCCAGCCGTCCTCGGCGTGCTCGGAGCGGCCGCCATCCCGAACTTCATCTTCTGGACGCTCTCGGGATGGCTGCTCTGCCTGTATCTCGCGGAGCTCGCGGCGATGCTTCCGGATCGCACGGGCGGCGCCCCCGCGTACGCCTCGTACGCGTTCAAAGACCGGTTGCCGAAGAGCTACCCCCACATCAACGGCGTCACGGTGTGGATGTACTGGCTCGGGTGGATGCCGGTCATGGCGGTGAACATGATCCTCACCGGGTCCTACCTCCCGGTGTTGTTCGGATTCGAACTGACCGGCTGGTGGGCGAAGACGGTGACACTCTTCGACGCCAGCTTGCCGGTGACATATTTCACGATCGTCGTGGGAGCGGTTCTCTCGGTGCTCCTCCTGGTGATCGCCAACCGGGGTATCAAGTTCGGAACCGCCGCGGCAACCGTGCTGGGGCTGCTCTCGATGATCCCGCTCACCCTGATCGCGGTCGTTCCGTTCTTCACGGGCGACGTCCAGGGGAGCAATATCTGGCCGCCCAACCTGCCGGATGGCACGGCGTTCCTGTCTTCGCACTCCCTCTTCCTGTACCTGCAGTTCTCCGCGATCTATACCTGGAACGCGATCGCGATGGAGGCGGCCGCCTGCTACATCGGGGAGTGCAAGAATCCGGATCGCGACGCTCCGATCGCGATGAATCTGTCGGGTGCGTACGGCACATTCATCTACACGTTCCTGCCCATGGCCGTTCTCGGCGTGCTCGGCGTGGCCTTCATCCAGGAAAGCCTCGACCCCAACGCGATCTTGGTGACGACCGCGGTCCGCGCGATGGGATCCGGCGTCAGCAAGATCGTCACGTCGGCATTGGTCATCGCGCTCGCGCTGTCCAGCCTGAACGCCATCATGGGTTGTGCGCGCTCGCTCTACATGATGGCGCTCGACGGGCAGGGTCCGAGGATCTTCGGCAGGGTGAACAGGCACAACGTCCCCAGCTTCTCCATGGGGCTGAACACCGTGCTGAACGTCCTGCTGATCTTCGTCGGAGCCCCCGGGTCGATCTACGTGCTGTCGAACGTCGGATACGTCGGATCGTTCATCCCCGTGCTGCTGGGCTACTACTTCCTCCGGAAGTGGCGTCCGGAGATCTTCCGGCCGTTCAAGCTGCCCGAGTGGATGAAGTACGGGGCCGTCGCGCTCGCGATCCTCTACGCCATCGTGTGGCTGGTCGGGATACCGGCGTGCGCGATCGAAGGCTGCCAGTTGGGCGGCGGCAAGATGTTCGTGATCGGCGTGGTCGTCGTGCTCCTGTACTTCCCGCTCAACTGGTGGCGGAAGGCCGAGGACCGCAAGCTTGGGACGACGGACTACAAGCCCACGTCGGTGAGCTGATCGAGGGATGACCGCTGCGCCTCCCCCACAGCGCACGCGGATCCGTGGGAAGTTCCGGGGGGCCGGGAAACCGGCCCCCCGGACGTACCCCGATCCGCCGCAGCGGATCCTGTTGGTGTCCCCGAGCCTCCCGTTGGCGCCCGAGGTCATCGAGAAGGTGGTCGCGCTCGCGCGCCCCGAGCACGCCAAGATCACCGTGCTCGGGATCGCGAAGATCTACGGGACATCGCTCGGGTTCCCACATCCGGGCCTCCAGCCGACCCACACGGAGTGGGATCTCCAACGGCAGATCGTCCACGAGGCCGCCGACGAGCTCCGGGGTCGGGGCTTCGATGTGCGGGTGGGCCTCTCCCGATCGCGCAACATCCCGAAGATGATCGCCAAGTGGGGCATCGCGAAGGGCTTCCACGCGATCGTCGTTCCCGACCCTCCACGGCCGAGATGGCGTGTCGCGATCGAAGGAGACATCGTGCACGAGATCGGACGCCGGTGCGCTATCCCGGTCCACACCGTCATCACGCCTTCACCAGGGAGGACGAGCTCGACGTAGGTTGGGTGGCGACGGCGGGGCGGCCTCGGCCAGGTCGGCGACGCTGCGCATCCCTCGCTCGGTCAGCTTCGCCGCCGTCACGAGGAACAGTTGCGCGGTCACGAGCGCGTCATCCAGGGCGTGATGCGGGTTGGCCACGGGGATCTTGTAGCGCTCCGCGCACGCCGCGAGGGTGAGCGGGCCATGTCGATCGCCTTCGAGCGAAGCGACCAGCTGGCGCACATCGACCCCCCGCCGCATCCAACGCTTCCTGCCTCCCCCGAAGATCTTGTCGAGGAAGGCCGCCTCGACCTCGGCGAACCACGTGATCAGGAACCGGCGCCCAAGCGCGGAGCGGAGCGCCGCGCGCGCGGCGTCGAGGGAGGGCGCGTCGACGAGGTCGATCGGTCGGAGCATGTGCACGCCGATCGCCCGCCTGTCGAGCGGGACGTCGACAGGGTCGACCAGTTGGTACACCGCGCCGCCGACGTCGATGCGCCCCTCGGTCACGGGAACGACCCCGAACGAGATGATCGTGTCCTTGGAGAAGTCGAGTCCGGTCGCTTCGAAATCGAGCGATGCGAACGGTACCTTGGTCCACGGCATCTTCCGCCACGCGGAGGGCGGCGCCTCAGGCGGACGGCCGCTCATCGTCGGAGCCCGAGCTCCGTGGCGAGCGCGTCCTGCTCGCGTTCGATCATCCTGAACGCCTCCTTGATGCCCTGGCGAGCGAGTGGACCGAGTGATGCCGGATCGACAAGGTCATCGGGCGCGGCGCCGTCTCGTACCTGTCGCGTTTGATGCTCGAGCCGGATCTGCCAGAGCAGTCGGAACGCCTCCTCCAGGCCGCGGCATCGCTCTTCGTCCATCCGACCCAGCGCCGTCACCTCGTGGAGCCGTCGGAGCGTGCGGTTCTCCGTGAGTCCGGCCATCACCGCCCGGACGCGCGCGATGTTCGTGATCAGCGTGATGCCCCCGTGCTTGATGTCGAGGGTCAATGCGCTCTTGCCCTTGGACTCGACGACCGCATCCTTGGTGAAGCCGGTGGGCGGGCGCGAGCCGACCGCCAGATGACCCAGGTGTCGGATGAAGTCCCGCTCGCCCGGCGCCGTCCTGATGGCGCTGTCCAGGACCCGCTGCACCTCGAGCGGACCGGCGATCGGGCGATAGTCGAACGCGATCTCGCTGAACGCGCTCCCCATCCGACTCGGATCCTGCATCCATCGGCGGAACCGGACCCCCCACTCGTCGATCGTGTCGCGCCACTCGTGGTTCGAGGCGATCACCCCCGCCCGGCACCGGGGGATACCGGCGACCTCGAGGTGGTCGTTGACGAACGTCGCCAGCCGCTCGAAGTACGGGTCCACCTCGCCGAGCAGGGAGTCGCCCGGGTTCAGCACGAGGGCGTTGTCCTGATCGGTGAGGAGCGCCTGCTCGCTCCGCGCCTCGCTTCCCAAGACGAGCCAGGACCACGGGCAGGGAGGGTCGCCGAGATCGCGGATGCCGAGCTCGAGGAACCGCCGCGTGAGCGTGTCGATCGCCACCGCGACGACGTGCCCGACCGCGATCGGGTCGACGTTCGCCTCCACGAGCGCGCACACGGTCTCAGGCAGACGGCGTGCCGCCTCGGTCACGGCTGGGGTGTCGGCAGCGCGCTCGATGTCCGCCTTCAGCGCGAACGGAGTCTTCTGCTCCAGACCCATGAGATCGGTGTCGGTAACGATCCCAAGTACCTGTCCCGGGCCGTCGACGACCGGTACATGATGGACGCCGCGCTCGAACATCAGCGCGATGACCTCCGCGACCATCGTCTCGGCCGGCACCGTGATGACCGGCGACGTCAGCACCTCGCTGATGACGGTGTCGGGGCTCCGCCCCATCGCAAGCACCCGCGATCGCATATCGCGGTCGGTGAGTATCCCGAGGCCATCGGCCCGCTCCACGAGCACCGACGACACGCGTTCCCTGGTCATGAGCTCGGCTGCCTCGCGGACGGAGGAGGCGACCGGCGCCGTTACCGGCGGGCGCCGCACCAACGAGCCGACCGGCGTTTGCCACGGATCGACGGCGGACGGGTCGATCCCCTCCAGCGCGCGCACGACACGTCGGCGGAGCGTGGACGACAGGAACGCCAACCCGGAATGAGTGGCCAGGACGTCCTCCGCCACCTCGCGATCGATGAGGTAGCAGATGCTGTCCTCGTGTGCGCGGACGGTCACGACGGGGGACATCCCCGAAAGGAGCGAGGGGTGTCCGAACACCTCTCCCTCGGAGAGCAGATCGAGCACGTGCTCCTCGTCGAGGAGCTCCACCGCCCCGGTCCGCACGACGTAGAGGAACTGGGCGGGATCTCCTCCTGCGTGCAGGATCACCTGGCCACCACCGTAGAACTCGATGTGCGTGTACTGAACCACTGTCGACAGCCGCTCATCGCTCAGTTCGTCGAAGGGCGGATACGTGCGGAGGAACGACGGGATGTCCACGGCCGGAGTATCAAGCCGGCGCGCGGTGACCGCAACGGGCGCGTCATGGTCGCGCCGGATTTGGCGGTATCCTCGCGCCCACTGACTCGACCCATCGAGGAGCAAACCAGGTGAAGAGCGGACTCGAGATCGCCCAGGAAGCGGACCTCCAACCCATCACGGATATCGCGGAAGCCGTCGGGCTGTCCCCTGACGAACTGGAGCCCTACGGGCGGTATCGCGCCAAGGTGGACCCCTCGGTACTTGACCGGCTCAAGGAGCGACCGGACGGCAAACTCGTGATCACGACGGCGATCACACCGACGAAGGCCGGCGAGGGTAAGACGACGACGTCCGTCTCGCTGACGCAGGGCCTCGGGAAGATCGGGAAGCGGGTTGCGCTCTGCCTGCGGGAGCCGTCGATGGGTCCTGTCTTCGGCATCAAGGGGGGCGGCAACGGAGGCGGCTACGCGCAGGTCGTCCCGATGGAGGAGATCAACCTCCACCTCAACGGCGACTTCCACGCGGTCACCGCGGCGCATAACCTGCTTGCCGCCGCGCTCGATGCGTCGATCTTCAACGGGAACCCGCTCGACATCGACCCACAGACGATCATCTGGCCCCGGACGCTCGACGTGAACGACCGGGAGCTGCGCTACGCCGTCGTCGGACTTGGCGGGAAGGTCCACGGAGTGCCTCGCGAGAACCAGTTCGTCATCACCGCCGCATCGGAGATCATGGCGGTGTTCGCGCTCGCGAGTGACCTCAAGGACCTCCGCGCCCGGCTCGCCCGGATCGTGGTCGCGGACGACCGCGGCGGTAAACCCGTCACGGCCGAAGACCTGCAGGTCGCCGGCGCCATGACCGTGATCATGAAGGACGCGATCAAGCCGAACCTGGTGCAGACGCTCGAGGGCCAGCCCGTCCTGATCCATGCCGGACCGTTCGGCAACATCGCGCACGCGAACAATTCGATCATCGAGGATCGGGTGGCGCTGAAGCTGGCGGACTACGTCGTCACCGAGGCGGGGTTCGGGAGCGACCTGGGCTTCCAGAAGTTCTGCGACATCGTGTGCCGCGTGGGTGGATTCGCTCCCAGCGCCGCGGTGCTGGTCACCACGGTCCGCGCCACGAAGTCCCACGGAGGTGTGGCGTTCGCCGACCTGGCGAACGAGGATCTCGATGCGCTGCGACGAGGCGCGGACAACCTCGCCGCCCACGTCGGTATCGTGAAGCGGTACGGCATCCCCTGCGTGGTGTCGATCAACAACTTCCCCACCGACACGGGCGCGGAGGTCCAGCTCATCGAGGAACTGGCGGTCGCCGCCGGCGCCGAGACGGTGGTCGTGAACCGCGCGTTCGCCCGAGGGGGCGAAGGTGCGATCGACCTTGCCAACGCGGTCGTCCACGCCTGCGAGCAGAAGAATGACTTCCGGTTCCTGACGCCCGACGGCACCCCGCTCAGGCAGCAGATCGAGGCGATCGCTATCCAGATCTATGGCGCCGACGGCGTTGACTTCCTCCCGCAGGCGGAGAAGGACCTGGCGCGCATGGACGCGCTCGGGTTCGGGACGCTCCCCGTCTGTATGGCGAAGACCCACCTGTCCCTGTCGCATGACCCGACGTTGCTCAACCGTCCGGCGGGCTTCCGTCTGCCCGTCCGGGGCGTGGTGCCGAGCGCGGGCGCGGGCTTCGTGGTGGCGCTCTGCGGCGACATGCAGCGTATGCCGGGCTTGGGCAGGACCCCAGCCTTCATGAGCGTCGATATCGACGAGCAGGGGCGCACGGTCGGCCTGTTCTAGCAAGCGGTACTCAGCCCTGTACAGACCGCGGCACCGCCCCCTTGTCGGTCGGAACCCAATCGCGAAAAAGCCAGAGTCCCTCCTCCGGAGGGCCCAAACGTCCATGGCCACGTCACACGATCTGCTGGTCTGGTTCCAAGCGCCGCTCCTGGCGGCTCAGATGGTCTCGCCCATGAGACAGCTGACTCCCGGAGACTTGGACCCCTCCCTCGGCATAGGAGGGCAGGGTGACCACCCATTTCGCCGGACCAAGGGGGCTCGCTCGCGCTGTCGGCAACCTGCGTGGAAGAGCATCCGACCGCGGCCCGCAGCACGAGCATCGGCGTACTGCGACCCGTCAGTCCGAGCCTAGGCCGGGCGCGGTTACACAGGCGTTAGACAACAGGTTGGAGATGCCGTCTGACCTGCAGGTTCACGACGACGCGCGCCTCTGAACTGTGAACTGCGACCTTCGACCTTTTGCTCGAGTACGGGTTCATCTACGGTCGCATGCCGCAGTGCGTTCGCTCAAGTTCGCGTCCGTCTCGGCCGTTCCTTCTACCATGCGAGCCATCGATGATGTGATTAGCCCCCCATCACGGCCATCCGCAACGATTCCGCTGGAGGAGACGTGGGCCTTCAGCTCTACGGCCGATTCCGTTGCTGCATTCGCGGGCAAGAAACGCATCGTCTTCGTCGCGAGCATCGTCAGCTTCGTCGGGATCGTCGGCATCGCCTTGCTGGGCTTCCAGTCGCTGTTCTCAGGATGGACCCAAGGTGGCGACGACGCGATGCATCGGATCCATATGCTCGGGTGGGGCACGTTCGCCGTAGTCATCCTCAGCACTGGGGCGATGGCACAGCTCTGGGCTCCCGAGCGCAAGGTGGTCGCCATGCAGCAACTCCTCCTGGGTCTCGCGGTGGGAGGCGTCTGCATCGCCTTAGCGCGAGGGCCATCGGCAGCGCACCTCTTCCTCGGGGCCGTGCTCGGGATCCCCGTGGCCCTCATGATCGTCACGCATCCCGCGCGAGCGGAACTGCTCCACCTGGGTCGGATCGATCCGATCCTGGCCGGATTGGCCCTTGGGGCGGCGGTTCCCCTTGCGCGGTTCGCGTACGCACAGATCCAGCTTCAACGAGCCGACGCCGTCTCTCCCCACGGCCTCGAGTTCCATTGGGGCACGATGGCCACGATGGCGCTCGGGATCGCTGTGGTTGCCGTCCTCGGAAGCGGGGGTGGCCCCGGCTGGCGCGTTGCCGCCTGGAGCGCCGGAGTCGCGGGAACGATGTTCGGGCTTGCATCGACCGCCTTCCCGGAATACGCATCGAGTGCAGGCAGAGCATGGGGTGCAGGTGGGATCGCGATGGCCATCATATTCGTGGCCGCGGCAGAGCGGCGCTCGAGACGACCCAGCGTCGTGCGCGAGCAGGGCTACCGAAGCTTGCCCGAGCAGGACGGGCTTAACGCGACTGCGCTACCGGCGGGCGAGCGACGGTACTAGGAAGAGGAGAGCCGCTCAAAGTTGACGGAGGCGCCGACGTTTCCCCCCATGGCATCCGACTGCAGGTTCACGACGCTGCGCGCCTCTGTGGAGGTCCGGCTCGAATGACGACCTCAAATGCACGTTCTGCGGGAGAAAGGAAACAGACGAGAACCGTCGGATGATCGCGGGTCCGGACGGCGTCTACATCCTGCGATGACTGCATCGAGCTGTGCGTCGAGATCCTGGAAGAGGAGCGCCGGTAGGGCTGGCGGTCCACCCCAGCCCATCAGATGCAAGACGGCCTCCTCCCCCTCGAATAAGCCGTCCGGCGCCCTTTCGATCCGCCGACAAGACTCCAAAACCGTAGACATGGGCAGCCCCGCCGAATCGGCCCACGTCGGGAAGTGGACTCCTCCCGTGCCCCAGAAACACGAGGCCGAGGCGAGGCTCAGGATCCGAGGCGGTCTCGACGACTTAGCGCGGCCTCCGGCAGAGCGGACCCGTCGCTTGTTCGTGGCCTACCCGTACGACTTCCCGAAGGCCGACTATCGACGGCCCTTCACAGAACTGGCGAAAGCCTTCGATGTCGAATTCCAGTTCGCCGATGAAAGAATCACCAACAAGCACCTGCTCGACAAGGTAACCGACATGATCGTGACGGCCCGATTCAGCCTGTTCGACGTTACGACCTGGAACGCAAACGTTGCTCTCGAGCTGGGCATCGCAAGCGGGCGGGGGCGTGACTTCTACCTTCTCTTCAACCCGACCCACGCGGACAATCCGAAGGCCGACGTTCCTGCCGACCTCGGCGGCCTCGATCGCATCCAGTACACGTCGAATACCGAATCGAGGAAGGGTTGACGAAGTTGCTCGCCCAGGAGTTCGGAGTCCGTCGCGAAAGGCAACCAGATCCAGTCGCCACCATCCGAGCGCAGACTCGCGACGTCGTCCGGGAAAACCCAGGGCTCAAGATCGGCTCGATCGCCGAGAGGCTTGGCATTTCGGTGGAGATAGCCAAGGTCCTCGTGCGTCCTCTCGTGGAGTCGGGTGAGCTGGAGACGAGGGGTCAAACTAAGGGCACGGAGTACTACGTCAAGGGCGCACGACCGAAGCCGAAGAGGCGTGGTTCCAAGGAAGTTGAGGGCCGCGCGAGACAAGCGAGGCTCTAGCCCTCGGGCTTACGTCGACAGCTGGAGCATGAGCCGGGTGTGCCCTGGACCCCACCGGACTGTGAGCACGCGCCACTGACCCCGGAACTCGACAGGAGCGTCGAGCACCTGGACGCGATCACGCGCGGGGCTCGGGCTGATGGCGTTGCGGGCTGCCGGCTGAGCGAACCACGGGATCGGCGACGCCGACGTGATCCTCGCGTTCACCGGCGCGACTTAGCGCTCGCCATGGCCTGGCTCTTCCGCTCTTGGGCCTCGGGCCGGTGGACTCGGACCGTGCGAGGCCGTGAGGGTGAGCCGTAGGCTCTTGGCATGCCCCTTCTCGACGTGGCTCCGCGATCGCTCGACGAGTACGTGGCCGCGGGTGGTGGACGGGGGCTGGACGTCGCGCTCGGCGCGAGCCCCGACGCCGTGATCGAGGAGGTCGCCAAGAGCGGTCTCCGCGGCCGGGGGGGCGCCGGGTACCCGACGGGGGACAAGTGGCGATCGATCCGTTCCACCGGGACGGGCGCCAGGTTCGCCGTGTGCAACGGCGCCGAGGGAGAGCCGGCGACGTTCAAGGACCGGACCTTGCTCCGCACCAACCCCTACCAGGTCCTCGAAGGCCTCGCGATCGCCGCCTACGCGGTCGGAGCCGAGCGCGCGTACATCGGCGTCAAGGAGGCGTTTTCCCAAGAGGCTCTGGCCGTGCGCAGCGCGATCGAGGAGCTGCAGCAGGCGGACGCTCTCGGTCCCACACCGGTCGAGCTGGTCCTCGGTCCTGATCTTTACCTCTTCGGCGAGGAGACGGGACTCGAGGAGGTCATCGAGGGCCGCCTCCCGTTGCCCCGGGTCGCCCGCCCGTTCATGTTCGGGCTCTTCGCGCAACCTCCGAACGACAACCCGACCCTCGTGAACAACGTGGAGACACTCGCCAACGTGGCGCACATCCTCGGCGACGGCCCCGACTGGCTCCGCTCAAATGGCACCGATGGCTCTCCGGGAACCATGGTCTTCACGGTCTGCGGCGATGTGCGTCGGGAAGGCGTGTTCGAGCTGCCGCTCGGGACCCCACTCCGGTACCTGGTGGAAGATCTCGCCGGAGGTCCTCCGGAAGGGCGCAGCCTGAAGGCGATCTTCCCCGGCGCGTCGAACACCGTTCTCGCGCCCAGCGAGCTGGACGTACCGATGGACTTCGACTCGATGCGTGAGATCGGATCCGGTCTCGGTTCTGCGGGCTTCGCCGTCTTCGATGATTCGGCCTGCATGGTGAAGGCCGCGCAGCTCTACTCGCGTTTCCTGTACGTGGAGTCCTGCGGTCAGTGCCCTGCGTGCAAGTTCGGCACCGGAGAGGTCACGAAGCTCCTCGCGAGGGTGGAAGCGGAAGGCGCATCTGACCAGGACCTCGAGTCCATCCTGGTGCGCGCCAGAGGCTCGACCGATGGCCAGAAATGCGCGCTCCCGACGGGCGAGAGCCTGCTGATGCAGAGCCTGGTGCAGGTGTTCGCGGATGAGATCCGCAGCCACGTCGGTGGCGCGTGTCCCCGGCCCCGGGAGCTCGCCTTCCACAAGATCGTCGACTGGGACGCGGCAGCCGGCAGGTTCCTCTACGACGAGGCCTACGCGAGCAAGCAGTCCGACTGGACGTACGACACCTGATCCTGGCTG
>CAZDXK010000010.1:0-18027 GCA_964509215.1 uncultured Actinomycetes bacterium
CTCGCCGGACGATCTACATGAGCGCGGTCGAATACAAGGGCGGTGCCAGCGTGGCCGACGAAGCCTACCCCCCAGCCGCCGAGCCGGGGACGAAGCCGCTCGCGCCCCTCGGCGGTGGATACGATCTCGCCGAGCCTGACGACACGGGTCGTTGGGAGGTTGAGTCCTATCGATTCGAGCCCGGCTTCGTGGTCGTGCGCAAGGGTGAGCGAGTGACCCTGGAGATCGTCGGGATCAACGGAGCCCTCCACGATGCCTCCCTGCTGGCTCCCTCTGGCGCGAAGACCGACGTGGTCATCACCCGTGGGAGGATGACCCTGGTCAAGTTCCGACCGACCCAGGTCGGTATCTGGCAGCTCGTCTGCCGGACGCACCCGCCGGGCATGACCGCAGACATCTTGGTCATCGCCTAAGGCTGCAGGGAGGGCTAGGGGACCCGACCGGCTCACCGACGGCGGCTCGGAGGCTAGGCGCCGCGGAGCGCTTCCAGCGCCCGACCTGCCTGCGCTATGTGGAACCGGTCGTGGCCCGCGATCATGCGGAACGACAGGTCGTAGCTCTCCGGTCCGCGTTCCGCGTGGATTCCCATGCGCTGCCGCTCCTCCCCGCGCGTGCGCTGCCACAGCGTGACGTTCGCGAGACGGAGCGCGTCGAACAGATCCAGCAAGGCGTCAAGGCCGTCATCGTCGGAGTGGAGCCGGTCGACCCACAGGTCTTGGTCGTAGCCGATCAACGGCGGCTCCTCGTGCGCCAGCACGAACCGATAGCGCCCGGACATCACGATCTCGGCATCCGTGATATGCGCCATGCATTCGAACGCCGACCATCCCTGGGGCTCCGGGCGAAGGCCTAAGTGCGGGCCGGCTTCGGCGGCCAGTTGTCGCAGGGCGGCGGGGGTCCTCGCCTGCACCGCCGCCGGGTCGTCGTCGCCCAGCAGGCCGAGCAGATGGTTCTGATAGCCCTTCGGGTCTTCGATCGGATCGGGCGACGTCTCTTCGCGCATCGGTGGTGGCCTCCTCGTGGTCGCGAGAGCCGGGGTTCCAGCTCGACCTATCGATTATCGGCGGATGTGGGCGATCCGCAGCGCAGCCGTCCTCTCCCCCGGCTTCAACCCGAACGCGACGAGCGCGAACGCGTAGACAGCACACCCGACGCCGGCCGAACCCACCAGGTCAACGAGCCACTTCTCACCAGGAAGCACCGTGTGCGCGGCCCACATGGCCAACCCGCCGGCGACGGTCGGAGCGACGAGCCGAAGGTACCAGCCGTCGAACGGCCAGATGCCCAGGAACCTGCGCACCAGCAGCAGCCGGGCGATCGCGCTGAAGGTCAAGGTCAGCGCCTGCGCGATGGCGGCGCCCCGGATCCCGAGCACCTCTGGCCGCGCGAGCGCGAACGCCACGCCGATGTCGAGGATGAATCCCCCCAGGTACACCAGCAGGTCCCACCCGGTCCGCCCCGCCATGATCAGGATGAACCCGACGGTGCCGACCAACACCGGCATGATCATCCCGATGATCAGGATGCGCAGCGCCGCCTCGCCCTCGACGAAGTCCTCACCGAACACACGCAGCACGGGACCGGGCAGGATCGCGAGCACCAGCAAGACAGGGATCGTGGCCGCGAGCGTCCACCGCGTAACCGACTTGTAGAGCGAGTCCAGATGCTCACGCTCGTCGCGATGGTGCAGGTCGGCCACGAACGGGCTGAACGTGAGGGACACGCTCGTCAGGAAGAGGAAGAGCGACTGCGCGGCGCGCAGGGCTGCGCCGTAGACACCGACGATCGACGCACCTTGGGCCCCCTGCGAGCGGAACAGGATCGACAGGACGAAGAGGTCCGCCCAGAAGATCAGCTGCGAGAACAACGTGGCGGGAGCCCGCAGGGCCCCGAACCGCAGGAGCGCTCGTGTGTGTTCCTCGGGGATCCCCTCGCGGTTCGTGCCACCGGCCAGCGGACGTGAGCGGACGGCCCATCCGCGCCACGCGATCGCGAGCGCCAGCGCCCAGGAGAGCCCGAACGCGAGCGTGGTCATCCCGGCGCTCTGTGAGAACGTCCACAGACCCACCGCCAGCGCGATCCATCCGAGCGGCTGCGCGATCCATTGAGCGAAGAGCGTGGTCCGCATGACCTTCAAGCCGCGGGTCGCGCCCATGTACGTGAACGCGAGCGCGGCGAAAGGGACCGTGAACGCGGCCGCGCGGAACGCCGGCTCCGCGGTGGCGGGGAGCGCGGAGAACGCGTTCGCGAGCGGTCCGGCGAACACGAACACCAGAGCGGCGAACGGGATGCTCACCGCGGTCGCGATCAGCACGGATCGATCAACGAGCCCCTTCGCCCTGCCCGACTGCTCGCGCCCGACCAGGATGGCCACCAGTCGCACGTCGGCGACGTCCATCCCGACCCGCGTAGCGGCGGCGGTGATGAACGCGAACTGGGTCGTGAGCGTCACCACGCCGAACGCTTTGTCCCCCAGCGCGTTCGTCATCAGCACCTGGGCGGCGAACGTGGCGAGCGCCCCGATCCCGAGCCCGAGGACGTTCTGACCCGTGTTCCCGAGGATGATCCGGTGATCGCTGGAGGCGGCCATGGTCGGCCAGAGTATCGTCGACCGGATCCCCCCCGGCCGGCGAGACCGCCCGTCGAGCACCTTGGCTTGCATCGGTTCACCATGGATACGACACTGCTCAAGTGATCCCAGAGACCCGTTACGCGAAGACCTCCGACGGGGTTCACATCGCTTACCAGGTGTTCGGTGATGGTCCGACCGACCTAGTTCTCGTGATGGGGTGGGTCTTCAACGTGGAGCAGGCCTGGGAATGGACACCAGTCACCGCGTTCCTCCGGAGGTTGGCCTCGTTCTCCAGGGTGCTGGTCTTCGATCGGCGCGGCACGGGGCTTTCCGACCACGTCGTGGAGCGGGAGGATCAGCTGACGCTCGAGACACGGATGGACGACATCCGCGCCGTCATGGACGCGGCGGGATCGGATCGGGCGACGCTGCTCGGAACGGACGATGGCGCGATGTTGATCACGCTGTTCGCCGCGACGTATCCGGAGCGGACCTCGGCCGTCATCCTCTGGGCTGCGACGGCGAGGGGACTGTGGGCTCCGGACTACCCCTGGGCGATGACCGATGTGGAGTGGGACAGGTATCTCGCTCGGATCAACGAGTCCTGGGGCACGCTGCCATACGCCGAATGGATGGTTGCGTGGGAGTGGCCCGACCTTCACGATCCGGAGTTCGAGCGGGCGTACGCAACCTGGATGCGTCGTTCGGCTGGCCCGGGCGATGCCTTCGCACTCGAGCGCATGTTTCGCGATACCGACGTGCGGGACCTGCTCCCAGCGGTCCAGGCACCGACCCTTGTCGTTCATCGAACGGGCGATCAGGTCGAGCCGGTCGAACAGGCCCGCTACCTCGCGGATCACATCCCCGGCGCGACACTGGTCGAGCTTCCCGGCAGCTCCCACGGATGGATGGGTCCCGATCAGCACGAGATGCTCGATGCGGTTGAGAACTTCCTGAATGAGCTCCGCAGGGAAGAGGCGGCATTCGATCGCGTGCTGGCGACGGTGCTCTTCACGGACATCGTGCGGTCCACCGAACGCGCGAGTGAGCTCGGTGATGTGAGCTGGAAAGAGCTCCTCGAACGCCACCACGAGCGGATCCGGAGACTGCTGGCTCGATACCGGGGGCGGGAGATCGACACAGCAGGCGACGGGTTCTTCGCTTCGTTCGACGGCCCCGCGCGAGCGATCCGGTGCGCGCACGCTGCGACGCGTGCCGTGAAAGACCTGGGGATCGAGATCCGTGCCGCGTGCATACGGGCGAGTGCGAACTGATCGATGAAAAGGTCGGCGGGATCGCCGTGAGCATCGGGGCACGAGTAGCGACCCTCGCCGAACCCGGGGAGGTGCTCGTTTCGAGCACGGTCAAGGATCTCGTTGCGGGGTCGGGCATCCGGTTCGAAGATCGGGGTCTGCACGAGCTCAAAGGCGTGCCGGACCTGTGGCGGATCTTCGCGGCGGCACAGGACTGATCCCGAGTCTCTTCACGGCAGAGCTCCGGGGCTACGCGATCTCCACCCAGCCGCCGACGGTGTTGCTCTGCAGGATCGCCTCCACCACGCGCGCCACGTGCCACGCCTCATCGAAGGTCGCGAACGTGGGCGTGTAGGGCGCGCCTCGCTCGTTCGCCCGAACGGCCGCATACGCGTCGATCATCAGGTTGCGGAAGCTGTCCGGCCATCCCTCCTGGTGCCCGGCCGGGAAGTGCGCGAGCGGCGCAGCGTGCGCCGAAAGCAGCGATGGGTCACGCAGCACCTGACGGTTCGCGCCGTCGCGCCGGCCAACCCATAGCGTGTTCGGCTCCTCTTGATCCCACGCGAAGCTCGCTTCCGCGGCGTCGACCTCGAGGGTGAGGTGGTTCCTGCGCCCTGCGCTCACCTGGGAGATAGTGCACGCTCCCATCGCGCCGTTCGCGAACCGCAGCATCACGGTCGCCATGTCCTCGGTGTCGACGATCACCCGCTCGGTATCCCCCGCGCCCTTCTCGAACGTCCGCGCCTCCGACATCGGACGCAGACGCTCGTCGTGCAGCCGGCCGAGTTGCGCACAGACCGCGACGACACGCGTCCCGGTCACGTGTTGCACCAGGTCGACCCAGTGCGAACCGATGTCGCCGACGGCCCTTGCGGCGCCGGCCCTCTCCGAGTCGAGACGCCAGTTCCAATCGTCCTGCATCAACAGCCAGTCCTGCAGGTAGCCGCCGTGGATCATGTGGATCGCTCCGTCGGTGCCCGATGCGAGCAACGAGCGCAGCTCCTGGATCAACGGGAAGTGCCGGTAGTTGAAGCAGACCGCGGTGACGGCGTTCGATCCGCGAGCACGATCCGCGAGCACGGCTGCCTCCGCCGCATCGATCCCGAGCGGCTTCTCCGACACCAGGTGCTTGCCGGCATCTAGGACCGCCAGCGCGACGTCGGCATGCAGGTCGTTCGGCGTGCAGTTATGCACAACGGCGACGTCCGCATCGGCGAGGAGCTCGTCCAGCGAGCCGAACGCGTGGGACATACCGAGACGCGCCGCCGCCTCCGCGGTCCGGTCCGGGCGGCTGCCGAGCACACCCACGACGCGAACGTTCGGCAGGCGGCGGAGCGCATCGAGGTGCGCGGTCCCTGCGAACCCCGTCCCCACGATCGCCGCGCCGTGCACGACCTCATCGTCAGTCATGCGCCCGATGGTAGTCCCCCGCGTCGGCACTCTTCACCCGGTAGGCTCCGATCGTGGTGACCCCGTGAGCGGCGTGATCCAGATCGAAGGCCTGCGCAAGAGTTACCGACGGCTCCGCGGCGGCACGACGGTGGCGGTCGACGGGCTGGATCTGGAGGTGCCGGAGGGTGGCGTGTTCGGGTTCCTGGGTCCCAACGGCGCAGGGAAGACCACCACCATCCGGTGTTTGCTCGGGCTCGTCGCTCCCGGCGCCGGCCGCATCAGCCTGCTGGGTGCCGATGTCCCTCGAGCGCTCCCGAGCGTGATCCGCCGCGTGGGATCGATCGTCGAGACACCCGCACCATTCCCACGTTTCACCGGACGGCGGAACCTCGAAGTTCTGGCCCGGATCGACGGGATCGGAAAGAGCGCCGTCGACGACGCCCTCGGACGGGTCGGACTTGGCGACCGCGGCGACGATCTGGTCAAGACCTATTCGTTGGGTATGAAGCAACGGCTCGGCATCGGAGCGGCGCTTCTGAAAGACCCGGCCGTCCTCGTTCTGGACGAGCCGGCCAACGGCCTGGACCCCGCCGGGATCGTCGAGGTCCGCACGCTGCTCCGCCGATTGGGCGCCGAGGGCCGGACGGTGTTCGTGTCGAGTCACATCCTCTCCGAGATCCAGCAGACCGCCGACCGCGTCGCGATCCTTGCTCGAGGACGGTGCGTCCGCGAAGGCGCGGTGGCCGACGTGCTGGCATCGAAGGGAGGTGAGGGCCTGGTGGTCCGGCTCCGCGACCTCGAGGCCGGAAGGACCGCCCTTATGGATGCGGGGATCGATACCACCGTGGCCGGGGACACTCTCAGGGTTGCCGTGGCGCCCACCGAAGGCGAGCGCGTCTCGCGCACGCTGGCCGAGCGCGGTCTTTACGTCACCGAGCTCCGTCGCGAAGAGGTCGACCTGGAGACCGTGTTCCTCGAGTTGACCCGCGACCAAGACAACGACCCGGAGCCCGCCTCGTGATCAACCTCATTCGCTCGGAGCTCCTGCGCATCTGGTCGCGGCGGATGGTCCGCGTGCTTCGCGATCCTCGCCGTCATCGGGATCGTGGTCGGCGTCACGATCGGCGCGTTCCAGTCCAACAAGCCGGACCTCACCGCCGCCCAGCGGGACTACGAGAGCGATCGGACACGATGCCTCGCTGGGGAGTTGATCTCCGCTGATCAGCTTCCGCCCAACCAGACGCTGGATGAGTTCTGCGCCGACAACATCCGGCTCGACAACTACGTGAGCGGCTCGCTCCGATTGGCGGAACTGCCCAACTTCCTCAAAGGGACGGCGTTCATCCTGATCGTGCTCGGTTTGGTGATCGGGGCGTCGTCGGCAGGAGCGGACTGGCAGGTCGGGACGATGGCTGTGCTCCTCACCTGGGAGCCACGCCGGATCCATGTCCTCCTGGTCCGGACCGCGGTGGTGGTCGTATCCGTCTTCGCGCTGGCGATGGCCCTGCAGTCCGTACTCTCGCTCGCACTCGCAGCCGCCGCGGCACTTCGAGGCACGACCGTGGGCACCGAGAGCCCCTGGCTCGCAGGCGTCTTCGGGACCGTGCTCCGTATCGCCGGCGCGTCGGCGCTCGGCGCATGGCTCGGCATCACGCTCGCGATGATCGGACGGAACACAGCCGCGGCACTGGGCGTCGCGTTCGGCTACCTCGCCATCGTTGAGAGCCTGCTGCGGGGCTTCATCCCGAAGATCTCCGGCTCGCTGCTGAGCACCAACCTTGTGGTGTTCGTCGACGGCCGGGCCGGAACCTCGGAGACGGGCAGCACGATCGCCGTGGGGGGAGCATCGATCACGATCGCCCTCTACGCGGTCGTGCTCCTGATCGTCGCGCTCGTGCCTTTCCGGACGCGCGACGTCACCTGAGGCTCAGCCCATCGAGTGGAACGTCGGCGCCAGCGCCGGGTAGAGCCGCCGATACTGAGCGTACCGTTCGCGGTATACATCTGGCGTGCGCGATGGTTCGACGCGTTCGCCGAGTATCACCACCTGTCGACACGCGTCCTCCACGGTGGGGAACCATCCGACGCCCACCGCCGCCAACATGGCCGCCCCTTGCGCGGCGCCCTCCGACGCCATCGTCGTGACGACCGTCGTCTCCAGGACGTCCGCGAGGATGCGACGCCACAACGGGCTCTTGCTTCCGCCTCCGGTCGCCCTGATCTCTGCGAACCCGCCCACCCCGACCGACCGCATCAGCTCGAGCGAGTCGCGCAGCCCGAACGCCACGCCTTCCAGGATGGATCGCGTCATGTGCGGCCGGCCGTGGTGCGTGGTGAGGCCTATGAATCCGCCGCGGGCTCGCGGATCCGGATACGGGATCCGCTCCCCCGAGAGGTATGGCAAGAACAACAGACCGTCGCTGCCGGGCGGCGCGTCGTTGGCCTCATCGACGAGCGCAGGGAACTCCACGCCGGGAGCGAGCGCGTCCCGGAACCATCGAAGGCTGCCGGCCGCCGACAACATCACGCCCATGACGTGCCATCGCCCGGGCACGGCGTGACAGAACGAGTGGAGCCGGCCCTGGGGATCGATGAGCGGTCCGTCGGTGGTGGCGAACACGACCCCGGACGTTCCGAGCGAGAGCGACACCACGCCCGGCTCGACGGCTCCGACGCCCACAGCGGCGGCGGCCTGATCGCCCCCGCCCGCGACCACAGGAGTTCCCGCCCGCAGCCCCGTCTCCTGCGCGGCTTCGGCGGAGACCGACCCGGTGATCGCCGTTCCCTCGTACGTCGGTGGGAGCCATGCCCGGTCGATCCCGAGGACGTCGACCACCTCATCAGACCAATCACGCGCCGCGAGGTCGAACAGCAACGTTCCCGCGCCGTCCGCCCGGTCGACCGCGTGATCACCCGTCATTCGGAGCCGGACGAAATCCTTCGGCAGCAGGATATGCGCGATCTCGAACCATACCTCTGGCTCGTTGCGCTGCACCCACAGGAGTTTCGGCGCCGTGAAGCCCGGGAGCGCGTCGTTGCCGGTGGTCGCGATCAGGTGTTGCCTGCCGACCGTCTCCCGGATCAGGCCGCACTCGGCCTCGGTGCGCTGGTCGTTCCACAGGATCGCGGGACGCAGGACCCGGTCGTCTAGGTCGAGGGCGACCAGGCCGTGCATCTGCCCGGCGAGCCCGACGGCCTCGACATCCTGAGCGCGGATCCCGGATCCAGCGAGCACGGCCCGGATCGCGTGCACCGCCCCGTCCCACCACAGCTGTGGGTCCTGCTCGCTCCATAGCGGGCGCGGCGTCTCGAACGCATACGCGGGACAGGCCGCCGCGTGAACGGTGCCCTCGGCGTCCAGGAGCACGGCCTTCGTGGCGGTGGTCGAGACGTCGAGACCGAGCACGTGGCTCATCCGTCGTCTCCGGCGCGCCGGATACTCCATCGCTCGCGGTGATGCGCTACGCCGTCTGGCGCGACCTCCCGGATCGGACCGAGCGTCTCGAGTTCGCAGAAGTCGTCGCAGACGAAGACCTGGATCGCGGCGCCGAGGTCCGCGTACGAGGCGCTCGGGTCCACGACGACGTGCTTCTCGAACACCTCGTCGCCCCTTCGGTGGGACACTCGGCCCCGGCTCGGCGCAACTCCGATCTTGAGCCGCCGGGCGCCGGGCGCGGCGTCGATGCGGACGTCGTCCAGCCTCAGGTGCAAACGGATGTCGCCGGCGTCGGTGTACGGCCAGAGCACCAGCGAGCGATCGGCCTGCGGTCCGGTGGCGTCCGTCGAAGCCGGCACGATCACCTCTCCGCCGAGCGGGAGCTGGGTGATCGCCCACGGCGCCAACGTGACGGGAGCGTCGGAACCGTTGCGTATCTCGTGATCCACGATCCATCCGTCCTCGGACCGACGCACCTCGATCGCTTTGATTAGGTCCACACCGTCCATAGGTGCTTCGACCCGTACGCCGCCCTCGACCTCGGTCGCGACGCACGGACGATCGTCGGGCTCGTACGTGATCCGCGGGACCTCGGGCGCCGCCCAGAGCCGATGCCCTCCGAGCAGGCGGTACGGCGTCCCCTCCGGCCGATGGATCGTCGATCCCGGAAGGGCCGCCAGCATGTTGTCCCCGTCGCCGAACAGCCCGAGGATCCGGGGTCCGACCGATGTGGTCACGATCACCGCCCCGGCTCCCCCCTCCAACCGGACGCACTCGTGTCCCGCGAAGGAGGCCGCCTCGAGCGTCACCGAGCGCCGAGCAGCAGGTCGATCGTGAGCTGGTCCAGCTCCTCGTAGGGTTGGCCGCGAGCCGCGAGCGCGCGTCGGTCGAACTCGATCTCGCCCAGGGCGGAGGCCCGCTCGGCGGAGTACTGCCCGAGGTACGGGGACATGGACCCGTCGTCTGCGTTGACGGTCGCGACCAGCTCCTGGATCTGGGGATCGGCGTTCCACCGCTCGGCCTTCTCCTTGAGGATCAGGTAGGTCCGCATGCAGCCTCGCGCGAACGACTTCACGTCCTCGTAGTCGGACGTGCGGTAGGCGTGGGCGTCGAAGTGACGGCTCCCTCCGTACCCGACGTCCTCCAGGAACTTCACCAGGAAGAACGCGGCCTTCGGGTTCGCGGAGCCGAAGCGGAGGTCCTGGTCGAACCGGCCGGGGATCTGGTCGTTCAGGTCGATGTGGAACAGCTTCCCCATCGACCAGGCTTGCGCGACGTGGTGCGTGGAGTTCAATCCGGCCATGTGCTCGTGGGCGGTCTCGGGATTCACGCCCACCATCTCGCCATGCTCCAGCATCTCGATGAATGCGAGCATCGCGCCGGTCGTCGGCAGGTAGATGTCGCCACGCGGTTCGTTCGGCTTGGGCTCCAAGGCGAACCGGAGGTCGTAACCCTGATCCTTCACGTACGCACACAGGAAGTTGATCGCATCCGCGTACCAGCCGAGCGCGCGCAGTGGATCCTTCGATGAATCGGTCTCCACGCCTTCGCGTCCGCCCCAGAACACGTACGTCGTCGCGCCGAGCTCGACGCCCAGGTCGATCGCGCGCATCGTCTTCTGCAGCGCGTACGCGCGCACCTTCGGGTCGTTCGCGGTGAACGCGCCGTCGCGGAAGACCGGATCGCGGAACAGGTTGGTCGTCGCCATGGGCACCACGAGACCCGTCGCGTCGAGCGCCTTCTTGAAGTCGGTCACGATCTGCTCTCGCTCGTGCGCGCTCGCATCGATCGGGACAAGGTCGTTGTCGTGGAAGTTCACACCCCACGCCCCCACCTCTGCGAGCAGCTCCACCAGTTGCACGGGCGAGAGCGCTTCGCGCACCGGGTCGCCGAACGGATCGACGCCAAGGTTGCCGACCGTCCACAGGCCGAACGTGAAGCGGTGCTCCGGTTTCGGTTCGTACGTCATGGCGCTCACTCCTCCGATCGGCCGAGCGGCGCGCGGATCACACCGCGCCGCGCGCCGTACGGCGACGTCTGGACAGGGAATCGACGAGCACGGCGGCCAGCAGCACGAGTCCCGTGATGACGAACTGCGGCCCGGATGCCAGGTTCAACAGTCCCATGCCGTTCTGGATGGAGGCGATCACGAGCGCGCCGAGGAGCGCGGAGACGATACGGCCTCTGCCGCCGAACAGGCTGGTACCGCCGATGACGGCCGCGGCGATCACGTTGAGGAGCAGGTTCCCGCCTCCGGCGTTCGTGGCGACGGACCGCAGCCGGGAGGCGAGGATCACTCCTCCCACGCCCGCCATGAACCCATTGATCATGAACACGAGTATCCGCACCCGATCCACGTTGATCCCGGCGCGGCGCGCCGCCTCGGCGTTGCCGCCCACCGCGTACACGTGACGGCCGAACCGCAGACGGGACGCCACGAACGTCCAGAACACGATGAAGAAACCCAGGATCAACGTGACCGTCGGGACGCCGCGATCGCGGCTCGCGTACCAGATCGCGGCGAACGTCACGACGGCGAGGCCGGTCACCTGCATCGCGAGCAACGCGATCGGCTTGGCGTAGAGGCCGCCGGCGCGTCGAGACCGCGCCGTCTGCACCTGGGCGAGCGCGTACCCGACCACGACCACGACTCCGACCATCCACCCCCAGAACGAGGGGAGGAAGTCGTTCGCGATCCCGATCACGATCGGATCCTGGATCCGGATGGTCCCGGCCGAGGAGTACTGAGTGGTGAGGATCAGAACGACGCCCGACCAGATCAGCAAGCCCGCCAACGTCACGACGAACGACGGGATGCCGAACTTGGTAACCAGGATCGCCTGGAGGAACCCGATCACCGTGGTGATCACTAACGCGACCCCGATCGCGGCCCACCACGGCCAGTGGGATGCCTCGGGCCGCATGAGGAGGGTCATCATCACGCCGCCCACGGCGCTCACGTAGGCGATCGACAGATCGATCTCGCCGATCAGCAGGACGAACACGATGCCGATGGCCATGGTGGCGTACGCTGACATCTGGAGCAGCAGGTTCGTGAAATTCCGTTCCACGAAGAACGTGGCGTCAAGCAGACCGAAAACGATCGCGATGACCATCAGGCCGATCACGATCGGCAGCGAACCCACCTCGCCGGAACGGACTCCCTGCAACCAGCGGCGGAGGTAAACGGCGAGCGGCTCGGACGGCGCCGGCCCTACGGCATCGGAGGCCCCGGCGGGCACGTCGCTCATTCTGCGATCACCGTGGCGTCGACCATCCCGGGTACGTGCGCGAGCTTTCCGGCCGTGATCGCGGTCACGACCTCCTGCTGGCTCGTATCGGACGTCCGGAACGTTCCGACGTTCTGCCCCAGGCGCAGCACGGCGATCCGATCGGCCACCTCGAACACGTCGTGCAGGTTGTGCGAGATGAGCATCACCCCGAGATCACGCTCGGCCAGCCTCCGGACCAGGTCCAGGACCTGACGGGTCTGGGCCACGCCGAGCGCGGCGGTCGGCTCGTCGAGGATCACCAGCTTCGAGTTCCACATGACCGACTTCGCCACCGCGACGGCCTGACGCTGGCCTCCGGAGAGGCCGGCCACGATCTGTCGGACCGACCGGAGCGTGGTGACCGATAGACCCGCCAACGTTTCAGCGGAGGCGTTCTCCATGCTGGATTCGTCGAGCACGTACCCGGTTCGGACCCGCTCGCGCCCGAGGAACATGTTCGCGACCACATCCAGGTTGTCCGCAAGCGCGAGGTCTTGATAGACGATCTCGATTCCCAGCCGCGCGGCCTCGCGCGGACCGTGGATGTGCACCGGCTCGCCCTCGAAGGAGACCTCGCCCTCGTCGAACGGAAAGATCCCGGCGATGCCCTTGATGAGGGTCGACTTGCCGGCCCCGTTGTCGCCGACGAGAGCCATCACCTCGCCGCGCCGGACGTCGAACCCCACGCGGTAGAGCGCCTGTACGGCACCGAACGACCTCGACACGTTTCGGCACTCGAGCAAGGGTGCATCAGCCATGGGCCATTGTTCCTGCCTCGCGTGTGACGTGGCAAGCGGGGACGCCCGAAGGCGTCCCCGCTCGTCCTGATCCGTTCGGCTCGATCAGCCCTCGATCACGCGTTCGCCTTGCAGAAGTCGGTGTTCGAGACGTCGCCGGTGCAGATCTCCTCGATCGTCCGGAACCCGTCCGCGATCACGGTGTCCATGATGTTGTCGACCGTGACCCCGATCGGGACCTCCGCGAAGTAGGGAACGACGCCGTCGCCCGTCGCGGAATCCGCCGGCTTCCCGTCGGCCGCGTTGATCCCGATGATCGTGAAGTCGAAGTCCGAGGTGATGCTCATGATGTCATCGCCGGCTTGCAGCGCAAGCGCGACGGCAGCGGCCACGGCGGCCTCGGCTTGGATCGGCTTGTACACGGTCATCGTCTGAAGACCGAGCGCGATGTTCTGGATGCCCGCTGCCGATGCGTCCTGACCGCTGATCGGCACCGGGCCGATGCCCGCACCCTGGAGTGCGTTGATGGCCTGCTGCGCCAGGTTGTCGTTCGCGGCGAACACGGCGTCGACCTTGTTGTTGGAGTCCGTGAGGATCTGCTCCATGATCGTCTGACCCTCACCGTTGGCGCCCCAGTCCGGCGTGTACTGGTCGTCGACGAGCGCCCAGTCGCCCGCGGAGACCTTCTCCTCGACGGTCGCGTTGTACCCGTCGCGGAACAGGAACGCGTTGTTGTCGCACTCGCAGCCGTTCAACATGACGACCTGGGGAGTGCCGCCCAGAGCGTCGATCTCCGGCGCCAGGACCTCGGCCATCGTCGCGCCGACCGCCACGTTGTCGAAGCTGACGTACGCGGCGCCGCCCGAGCTCCCTGTGTTGAACCGGTCGTACTCCACCACCTCGACGCCGGCTTCCTTCGCCGTGTCGATGATGGACCCACCTGAACCGGGATCGAGGCTCGTGAGCACGATCACGCTGGCACCGTCGGCGATCGCCTGCTCGGCCTGGGACTGCTGGGTGGCCGGGTCGCCCTCGGCATTCACGATCGTGTAGTCCGCGCCCTCCGAAAGTCCGGCCGCATCGAACGCCTGGCCGAAGTACTTCCGGTCGTCGGTCTCCCATCGAGGAGACGACGCCGTGTCGGGGAGGAGCACCCAGATCGAGCCGGCGCTGGCCCCGCCGGTGGCTCCACCTCCGGTGTCGCCGCCCCCTCCGCCGCCGTCGTCGTTGCTACATCCAGCTCCCACGAGTGCGAGCACCGCGACGATCGCGACGATCCACGCGCGCTTCCGTTCGAACATACGCCCCCCTTTCACGGCAACAACTGCCGTGCCAACTCCCCTGACCCTTACCTGTCTGTACGCGGGACGCTAGGCGGATGGGTGCAAACGGAACGTCAACGTTGTTGCGGTTGTGTGAAAGAACTGTGAAGAAGCGTCGACGTCAGGCGGTCGTGAACCGGTAGCCCGATCGCGGCTCGGTGATGAAGAGCGGAGGCCCGTCCGGGTCTTCCAGCTTCGACCGCAGACGCGCCACGTAGACACGTGTGTACTCGGTCTGGGTCTCATAGCCGGGCCCCCAGACGCGACGGAGCAACGCCGCGTGCGTCAGCAGCACGCCGGGGTTCGTCGCGAACTCCCGGAGTAAGGCGAACTCCGTCGGCGTGAGATGGACCAGGCTCCCACCCTTCGTGACCTTGCGCGCCTCCAGGTCGATCTCGACGTCGCCCACGGTGATCGGAGCCAGCTCGGGCTGCTCGGTCGGGCCTGGACGGCTGCGTCGGAGCGTGGCGTTGATGCGGGCGAGGAGCTCCTCGACGCCGAACGGCTTCGTCATGTAGTCGTCCGCTCCCAGGTTCAACGCCCGCACCTTGTCGGTCTCTCCTCGTCGCGCCGAGAGCACGACGATGCCGACGGACGATCGTTCTCGCATCTCTCGGCAGAGCTCGAACCCGTCGGTGCCGGGGAGCATCAGATCGAGGATCACGACGTCCGGCTCGATCGATGTGAGCAACCGCACGGCGTCGGATCCGTCCTTCGAGACCGTGACGTCGTGGTCTCGGGCGATCAGGTTGGATCGGACCAGGTCGACGATGTTCTGGTCGTCCTCGACCAGCAGAACCGTGGTGCGGTCAGACGACATCCGGTTCCTTCGGCCGATCCACCAGGTTCCAAGACGCGTCGATCGGTCCGTCCAGGTCGTCGGCGGGCGGGTCGACGGGGAGCGAGACGACGAACGACGCGCCCCGGTCGACGGGCGCCGTCGCCAGCACACCGCCGTGCGCCTCCACGATGCCCTTCGCGATCGACAACCCCAGCCCGGCGCCCGCGACATCGGTGGCTCCTCGGAACCGCGGCTGGAAGATCCGCCCGGTCGCATCGGGCGGGATCCCGGGACCGTGATCGCGGACCTCGACCTCCACCGTGCCGGGGATGCTCCCACCCCGGAGCGTCGCCGCGACCCCGACGTCCGACCAACCGTGCGTGGACGCGTTCTCCAAGAGGTTCACGAACACCTGCTCGAGACGGTCGTGGTCCCCCCAGATGGGCTCCAGCCGGTCCTGGACCGTGAGGTGGATCGCCGCGTCCTCGGGCATGCAGCTCACCGCCGCCTCGAGCACGAGCCGGAGATCGCACCAGTGCCCCTGCAGGCGCAGGATCCCGGATTCGATCGCACTCGAATCGAGCAGGTCCCCGACCAACCGCTCCATCCGCGCGGACTCGGCGGCGATCGAACCGAGGAAGCGCTCGGTCGACTCGGCGTCCCAGGTCAGATCCGGCTGACGGAGCGTCGAGGCATATCCCTGGATCGCCGTGAGCGGCGTCCGGAGCTCGTGGCTCAGCCACGACATCAGCTCTCGCTGGATCGAATGCGAGCGGCGAAGCGCTCCCGCCTCGCGTTGTGCGTTCTCCAGGGCTTCGCCTTCCATCGCCAGCGCGAGCGATCGGGTTGCGTCATCCAGGAGCTCGAGCGTGTCACCGCCCGGCACCGTGCCGGATCGCCAATGCGCCACGAGCGCCGCCCGTCCCTCGGGGAGCCGGAGCGGCACCGCCGCCAGGTCCGGAGCGACGAGCCGCGCGCGCCCGTCGTCTCGATCCGACAGGATCGCCTCGGCGGCCGAACGGAGCCGCCGGGAGACCTGGTCGGGCGTGTCTCGCCTCTCGTCGTTCGTCGCGCGGAACACCAGGGCTCCGTCTTCTTCGACCAGGACACCCACCTCGTCCGCGCCGAGGCCGCGGGCGAGCGCGACCAGCGAGACGCCGAGTCCGCCCGCCACGCGCTCGGGTCCCGCCAGCGTCTCGAGCATCCCGCGCAGCGACTCGAGGACCCGATTGCGTCTCGAGACCTCCGAGAGGAGCCGCTCCCGCTCGATCGCCGAGGCAGCGTAGTTCAGGTAGAGCCGGGCGAGCTCGAGCCGTTCGGGCTCCGGTGTGCCCAGCAACGTCCCGTAGCCCGACACCGTACCGAGCACGCCGCGCGTGCCCACGATCGGCGCCGCCCATTCGCTTCGCACACCGGACGCGGTCGCCGCCTCGCGATACCCGTCCGGAACCGGGTGCGTCCACAGGTCGTCGACGACCACCACCTCGGCGACCTCCGCGGCCAATCCTGCGCACGCCCCCTCATGCCCGATCGGCAGACGCTCGTTCACACGTAGCAGCGGCGCCGGCAGTCCCACGGCCGCCGAGCGACGCAACGAGTGCTCCCCTTCGTCGGAGATCTCGAGGAGATGGACGCAGAGCATCTCCTGGTCGAGGGCCGCCGCCATCGCGGAGACGATCAACGGGAGTGAGGCACCGGGCTCCACGTCGGAGAGCTGGTCGACGAGGCTCCGCAATCGGTGGAGCTGGCGCCGTGCGGCGGAGTCCATCTCGATCCCGGACATGAGCGCCACCAGGTCCTCCCGGTGGACCTCGAGCGGAGACACGTCCGCCACGACACGGCCTTGACGCAGGACCACTACCCTGTCGGCCAGACCGAAGACCTGCTCGAGGTCGTGGCTGACCAGCAGGATACCGGCCCCCGCGGCGCGGATCTCCCGGATCAGGGCCTGGATCCGGAGGGTCTCGACCACACCGAGCGACGCCGTGGGCTCGTCGAGGATCAGCACGCGAGGATCGGGCAGGACTGCGCGACCGAGAGCGACGAGTTGCCGCTGCCCGCGCGAGAGCGTTCGAACCTCCCGATCGAGCGGCAGACCCTCCGCCCCGACGCGCCGCAGGGCGCCCGTGGCCTCTTCCCGCATGCCGTTCTCGGCGGACCAGCGGCGGCGTTCGCGACCCAGGAACACGTTGGCCACGACGTCGAGATTGTCGCAGAGGCCGTGGTCCTGCCAGAGGACCTCGACCCCCGCCTGCCGAACCTCCTCCGGGGTCTCGGGCATCGGCGCGCCGTCGAGCCTGATCTCTCCGGCTTCCGCGTCGAGGATCCGCGCGAGGCAGGAGACGAGCGAGGACTTGCCCGCGCCGTTCTCCCCGACGAGCGCCACCACCTCGCCGTGTCGGATGTTGAGGCTGACGTCGCGGAGCACCATGAGCGGCCCGAAGCTCTTGGTCAGGCCGACGACCTCCACGAGCGGCGCCTGCGAGCCCGCGAACGTGGTTTCCGATGCGCTGGACGCCGTCACCCGTCCTCCGTCAGGTCGCGGAGGGCAACGATACCGGAGTCGGTGGGGCGGACGGTAGGGACGGCGACCGGGAGGTGCGGCCCATCAGGTCAGTCGCTCAGAACGGCGACGGCTTCGATCTCGACCAGTTGTCCCCGGTACCCCAGGATCGACACGCCTACAAGCGTGCACGGCGCAGCCGCGATCGACGATCGCTGAACCGCCTCCCACACCGCGGCCTGCCGGTCGTGGTCCGCGCCCGCCACGTACACCGTGGTTTTCACCACGTCCTCAGGCATCGCGCCGGCGACGGCCAGCGCCGTCAACAGGTTCGCGACGACCTGGTCGGTCTGAGCCACGGCGTCGTCGGCGCCGACCAGCTCACCGGTGGGATCCAAGGGGACCGCGCCCGCCGTGAAGACGAGCGTGGCGTCGCGTGCGATCGCGACGTGCGAGTAGCCGGGAGGTGCAGCCAACCCAGCGACGTTCCGAAGTTCAACACCCATGCTCGAACCGTGGCAGCGAGGGTGCCCTGAAGAGACACCCGCCCAACGAAGGTCCCCTCGTCACTGGGTCGTTCGGCCCGTGAGGCCATGCCGTAGAGGCCCGACACTGGAGGCAGATCTGAAGTTGACTCGATCCAAGGGAGGCATCTCATGCACAGGAAGGTGTGGGACCAGATCGTCAGCGCGAGTGCCGCGATCATCGCCGTGGCGATGATCGTGCTCGGAGGGTTCGCCATCTACGGCGGGAACTTCG
>CAZDXK010000011.1:0-16741 GCA_964509215.1 uncultured Actinomycetes bacterium
CATCACCGCGCCGGTCACGATCGTCGTGGTCGGGCGCTACACGCACGACAAGACGTGGAAAGGCTGACCTTAACCTTTCCCCGTGAGATGGTCGACGGCCACGGGCTGTCTTGGGCGCGATCAAGAGCGTGGAGCGCTCGTCAGCGAGGCATGCCGGGCGGGATCGGTGCCCAGCTCAACTTCGGTCTGGGCGGGCCGATATCACTTCGGGGCAACCCGTGGAGAAGGAGGATGCCGGTAGGTCGCCCAACAGCGGTCTCACCGGCACGCTGAGATGAACCTGATCACCCGCCTGAAGACGGTATTGCCTCGGGGCGGGTCCCTGCCGGAACGCCTCTGGGAGAAACGGCATCGCGCCATCGTCTTCCTCCTGTGGGCGCACGTCCCGGGCATCACTGTGTTCGCCGTCATCCGGGGCAACTCGCTCGTCCATGGGCTGCTCGAGGCGAGCGCGGTCGCCTTCTTCGCCGGCCTTGCCAGTCGCTCCAGGCATTCTCGTGGCTTCCGGGCCACGATGGCCGCCCTCGGCCTGCTCACCGCCTCGGCAACCATCGTGCATCTGTCGGGGGGAGTCATCGAGGCGCACTTCCACTTCTTCGTCATGTTGGGCGTGCTCTCGATGTATCAGGACTGGCTGCCGTTCCTCGTCTCGGTCGGCTACGTGGTCTTGCACCATGGAGTCATGGGATGGATCGACCCCAAAGGGGTCTACAACCACCCGGCCGCCTGGGACCACCCGTGGACGTGGGCCGCGATCCACGGCGCCCTCATCCTCGCGGCGAGCGCCGCTTACATCACATCTTGGCGCCTGACCGAGGACTCCCAGGCTGAGGCCACCAAGTCCTATCGACAGCTCTTGGACAGCGAAGCCCGGTTCCGCGGGGCGTTCGAGTGCGCCCCGATCGGCGTCGCGCTGGTGGGGCTCGACGGGCGGTTCCTCCGTGTCAATCAGGCGCTCTGCGACATGCTCGGCCGATCCGAAGACGATCTCGTCGACGCCGACTTCGCCGCGATCACGCATCCGGACGACCGTTCGATGAACGGATCATCGCTGGCTCGCCTGGCCGAGGGCGACGGCGGCCCGGCGCGAACGGAGCAGAGATACCTCGGGATCGGAGGCGGATCGGTCTGGGCAGAGCTGAGCGTCTCGACCGTGCACGACCAGGGCGGGGCGGCGCTCTATCTGGTGTGCCAGGTCGAGGACATCACGGACCGCAAGCACGCCGAGGAGAACGCTGCCTTCCTCGCCTATCACGACAAGCTGACCGGGCTGGCGAACCGAGCGATGTTCGAAGACCTGCTCGGCATGGCGCTCGCACGCGCCCACCGCCACGCGCTGGGCGTCGCCGTGCTATCCCTCGATCTCGACGACTTCAAGCTCATCAACAACACCCTCGGCCACGGCTCGGGTGACGAGCTGCTCAAGCAGGTCGCCCAGCGGCTTGGCACTATCACCCGACAAACGGACCTCGTCGCCAGGCGAGGAAGCGACGAGTTCCTCCTGCTCCTTGCCGACCTCGAAGGAAGTGCAGATGACTTGGCGCCCTTCGCTGCGGAGGGCGCCTACGTCTCGGCCGAATCGGCTGCCCAGCGGGTTCAGGAGGCGCTGCGAGAGCCGTTCAACATCTCGGGGCATGAGCTGTACGCGTCGGCAAGCATCGGTCTCAGCGTCTTCCCCACCGACGCGGCAGATGCCGATGCCCTGATGAAGAACTCCGACGCGGCTATGTACTGGAGCAAGCAGGCGGGGCCGGGAGGCTACCGGGTTTTCGCCCAGGAGAACGTCGGCGCGCCGACCCAGCTGACGCTCGCGACGCGGCTTCGACGAGCGGTGGACGAGCAGAGCTGGACCCTCCACTACCAGCCCCTCGTCGAGCTCGCCAACCGCCGGGTGTTCGGTGTGGAGGCCCTGGTGCGGTGGATGGACCCAGCGCAAGGCCTGGTCTCTCCGGCAGAGTTCATACCGCTTGCCGAGAAGATGGGGCTCATCGGGACCATCGGGGAATGGGTCATCGACGAGTTGTGCAGGCAGGACGTCGCGTGGCGAGCACAGGGCCTCGAGCTCGAGCTCTCGTTCAACGTGTCGGCCCGGCAGCTCCAGCAGCAGAAGCTCGCCGAGAGCATCCTGGATCCGTTCGAGATGCACGGGGTCGACCCGCGTCGGGTCGTGATCGAGATCACGGAGTCGGCCGCCATGGCCGACCCGGAGCGGACGCAGTTGATGCTGCACGAGTTCCGCGAACGGGGGTTCCGGGTCGCGATCGACGACTTCGGCACCGGCTATTCGTCGCTCTCGCGCCTACGGAACCTTCCAGCGGACATCCTGAAGATCGATCTCTCGTTCGTCCGGGATGTGCCCGCCGATCCTCAAGCGAGCAGCATCGTCACCGGCATCATCCGGCTGGCGGAAGGTCTGGGCATGAAACCCCTCGCCGAGGGCGTGGAAACGGAGGCGCAACGAGCGTTCCTCATGGAAGCCGGGTGCGCTCTGGGACAGGGCTACCTCTTCTCTCGACCCGTGCCCGCAGAAGACATCGAGCTCCGCTCTCACGACCTCTCTCGAGTAGCGCGAACCGAATAGAGCACCGGCAAGTCAGGTCGAAGGTAGACGAGCCGCTCGGAGAGCACGACGGCGATCGCCCGTTTAGGATCCTGCGCGCGGGAGATCGCCTCCGAAGGGAGGCTCTCCCTCCACGGCGTGCGTTTCGGGTGGCCTGATCTCACCGAACGTCTCCTCGTATCGCGTCATATTCGCGTTCAGCGTCTGGATGATGTCGAACACGAGCGTCGGCGGCATCTTCACCCTGGCCACGATGCGGCAAGGCACCACCATGCCGCCGTGCTCGGACGCCTCGACCTGTTGTGTTGCAGCGAAATCGAGCGTGAACTCGTGACCGGTGTGCCAGACGCTCAGGAAGTTCGCGTAGACCCCGGTCTCGACCTCGGCGGTTGCACGCAGCTCGAACTTCGGTTCGTCATCCATCGCGCGCGACTCAGGCTCTGTCGGAGGCCGGGACGATGTGCGCCGCGCCGAGCATCGGAGCGATCAGCGTCTGATGTCCATCCGCCCACCGGACCCGATAGCTCACGCTCACCTCGCCCTGGATGACTTGCAGCACTTCGCCCTCCCGAGGAAGTGAGCCGACCTGAGGGGAGTCGATGACGATGCGGTCGCCCGGGCGCGCGGCCATGGTTCGCGTCGTCCCGGGCTGGGACGAGCCTCGAGGGACAGCTTTCCTCGTCGTGACTTTCTCGGCAGTGGCCTTCTTCACGGGCACCGTCCTGCCCGTGGTCTTCTTCTTCGCCGGCACGGTTCACCTCCACTCTGGTCTCGGCGCGACGACCCCGCGTCGCGCGTCACCGTTCGGCGCGCTTGTCCCTCTTGATCTTCTTGGCCTCACGCTTCTCCTTGAGCGTCAGCGCGGCGTTCTTCTTCGAGGACTTGCTTCCACCCTTGTCCTTGCCCGCCATAAGACGGCCTCCTGACTGGTCACTCGGGGAGAATGAGCCCGTGGCTGACCTTACCGGCATGCTACTCCTGTTACCCGACGAAGCCTGCCGGGGCTCGTGAGCCCGCGGAGAGGCACCCCGCGACGGCCGGCGCGGTCACCAGTCGTCTTCGGCGTAGAACTCCGTGACGAGATCGCCGACCTGCTCCCGGACGAAACGACCCTCGTGCTCCGTGAGGCGCGTTCGAGCAACTGCCATAGCCCCTTTGCTGTCGCGCTTCACCGTTCGGGGACCCGGGACGTCGGCCGGGTTCGCGGCCGAGTTGTATCCAAGGACGAGCGCGCGGGCCTGTTGATCGAAGTTCATGCCGAGTGCTGCGTAGACCCCGGAGAAGGCGGGAACGGGATCCCGAGCGAGATCCTCAAGCCTGAGGAACTGCCACGTCGGATGACGATCTCGATATCCGAGGATTGTGTGGTGGATCAGTTTCCAGAGGAGCGCCGCCTGTTCGACGATCGGTCGCTCATTCCTCGCGAACCACTCGATCTCGTCGGTGAACTCCTCCAGGTGATCGCGCATCAAGAGCGGCTGCTTCAAGAAGTCGCTGAACGGATGGGTCCAGCCGAGGCGCTTCAAGCTGCCTGCGAAGGTGATCGGGTGTCGGATCGTCACGACGACGTCCATGTCGAATGTGTTGCAGAGCCACTCCGCCGAGAACACGGCGATCGGGTCCTTGAGGAGCGGCCTCGCGCCGATCCGCCGGGATCGGTGGAATCGGGCCCGATCCCGGCCCAGACGCGCAGCGTCCTTCGCCGAGCGCATGGCGCGCAACTCTTCGAAGGTCCGGTAATGGAACGCGAGCGTATCGGCCACCGACTCGCGGGTCCCCGCCTCGTTCTCCGCGCAGATGTAGGGGAACCAGTAAGGGAAGGGGGCCGCGCAGATCCCAGGTCGGTGAAGCGTGCTGAACGGCTCGAAGATGCAGGCAACCGGAGTGGACGATCCCGTGAGCATGCGTCCGACCCAGGATGTTCCCGAACGGTGGGAGCCGGTTATCAAGATGGGCCTCGCCGGATCGTGAAAGACACCCCGCACGACGGTCGAACGTCGCTCGACCGGCAGAACGCTCATGGCTTCGCTGACTTCAGACATCGGTGACTCTCGGCCTTCTGAGCGCGATCTTCCCAGCGTCGGCACCGGCGCCCATGCTGGCGAACGAAGGCGACAAGAACGTGAACGGTGAGGTCGCCGTACCGTGAACTTCCGCGGAGTCGACAGCTCGCCTGGGTCGCAGGCTGATGCACCCGCAGGCGGCGAACCGAAGCTCCCACCTCCGATAGCGGGTACGAGTGGCCGGAAGCCCGCCTGATGCGACGGGGGGTCCCATCCTTGGACGCTCGCAGGTGGACGTCTACCTTCACCGGTCCTTGAACGCGTCTCGCGGTGGGACTTCGCGAATCATCGCGATAGGTGGCGTCTCCGGTCATCCGGCGGCGCCGATGCCGCGAACCTCTCGTGTCGTCGCGGGGAGGAGGTGTCGCGACGCCGGCTCGGGATCGCCCGGCCGGGCGGCGGCGGCATAGCCAGACCGACCTATGAAGGGGGTGAGGTACATGGCTTCTTCAAGCAAGCGGCTCCGGCGTGCGATCGCGGTGGCAGGGACCACGGCGCTCATCGTGGGAGTCTTCGCAGGGCTCGGCCCGGCGCCCGGCGTCGCGTCCAGCCACCGTGAGGCCCCGTTGATCAGCGACGATCCCAAGGCAGACAACACCGACGTGTGGGCCTTCGTGTCGCCGGAGAACGACGGCACGGTCACGGTCATCGGCAGCTGGATCCCGTTCGAGGAACCGGCGGGCGGGCCCAACTTCTACTCGTGGGCTGACGACACGGCCTACGACGTCAACATCGACAACGACGGAGACAGCAAGGCGGACATCGTCTACAGCTGGGTCTTCTCGAGCTCATACCGGAACCCGAACACGTTCCTCTACAACACCGGCACCGTCGAGACGCTGGACGATCCCGACCTCAACTTCATCCAGACGTACGACCTTACGGTGAGGGTGGAGGGTCACGGCTCGACCATGCTGCTGGACGACGCACCGGTGGTGCCAAGCTATGTCGGCGCCGTATCGATGCCGGACTACGAGTCGCTCTTCGAGGCAGGGGCCACGCCGTTCGGCGACGGCGGCAGCTCATGGACAGGGCAATCCGACGATGCGTTCTTCCTCGACCTGCGGGTGTTCGACCTGCTTTACGGTGGGAACCTCAGCGAGGTCGGGGACGACACGCTCGCCGGGTTCAATGTCAACACGCTCGCGCTGCGGGTTCCGATGGACGAGATCGCCAACGACGGCGACGCTGAGGTGAACCCGATCGTCGGCATCTGGAGTAGCACGTCGCGACCGAAGACGCGGGTTTTCCGCAACGACGGCTCTCGGCGTAACGGGGGCCGGCTCGTCCAGATCTCGCGCTTGGGCATGCCGCTCGTGAACGAGGTCGTGATCCCGGTGGGGATGAAGGATCGGTTCAACGCGTCGCAGCCTAAGGACGACTCGCAGTTCTTGTCGTTCGTGACGGATCCAGAGCTGCCGAAGCTGATCGAAGCGATCTACGGCATCCCGGCGCCGGCGACACCACGCGACGATCTCGTGGCGGTGTTCCTCACTGGCGTTGGCGGCCTCAACCAGCCCGACGGGGTAACGGCCGGGGAGATGATCCGACTGAACATGGCCATCACTCCGGATCACAGCGGTTGTGCGAGCTTCTCGCGCCTCGGGGTGATCGGTGGGGACCTCTGCGGCTATCCGAACGGGAGGCGGCTGCTGGACGACGTGATCGACATCTCTCTTCAGGTCGTCGAGGGCGAGCTGGTAGGCAGCCCGAACGATCTGGGCGATTCGGTGGACGCAAACGACATCCCGTTCCGAGACACGTTCCCATACGTGGCCCTTCCGTGGGCAGGCTCGGACGCGACGGTCCACACGTAACCAGCAGGGCGGTTGGGAGGGACCCGGACCCGGCGGGTCCCTCCCGGGTCGCCTTCAGCGGGAGGCCGACATGGAGCAGACGCCCGCACCGGAAGCTGCGGTGCCCCCGAGGGGAGACGGACTCACACGCGTGATGCTCTCGGTGCTCGGGGGTACCCTCGCGATCATCGGTGCGCTCATCACGTGGGCCACCGTTGGGCCGAGGAGCGAGGCCGGGCAACTGGACCCGTCGTCGGTCCGTGGCCCGGACCTACCCGAGGGCTGGATCGCGCTCATCATCGCCGTAGCCATCGTGCTCGCCGCCGCTTCGGTGCTCGTGGTCGGCTCTCCCCGGGTGCGGGGGCGGCTCACGGTGGGGATGCTCGCCGCGTCGATGGTGATCGCCGGGATCGGCGTGATCGACGCCATCGCGGGCAGAGAACGGCTCGAAGCCGCCGGCCTGGATCGCACCGCGGCCCGGATCTCCGAGTCCTCGGGACTCCCGTTCGAGGCGATCCGTCGACGACTGGACGAACAGCTCGGGAGCGCCGTCGACGTCAGCCTCGGCGCGGGCCTGGTGCTCGTGATCACAGGCGGGGTGCTGGGCGCCACCGGGTCGCTCGGCCTGCTCCAAACGTCCCGTCGACGACGCTAGTTCACGACAATAACCGGGACGTGCGCGTGTCGGATCACGCGCTCGGCGACCGCTCCCATCAGGTACTCGCGTACTCCCTGCTCGGCCTCCCCTCGATGGCCAGGCCGGTCGCCTCCACACCGGCGACGAGGAGCCCGCTCGGCTACCTCGGATCCGTCGGTCCCGAACACGACATGCCGGACCGACTCGGACGCGCTCTCGGCAACCCCGGGTTCGATCACTTCGGTCTCCAGATCTCGCCGTCCCCACGACGGGCTCCGTCGGGGTTCCCCTCTTGAACAGCCGCTTCGCGATCGGATACGTGATGGGACCGAGCGCCGCGGCCCCGAGCCACAGGAACAGCGCGCTGATCCCACTGTCCACGACCGTCTGATAGATCGCGAACTGGATCCGAGCCCGTTCAGCCTCGCGACAGGATGTCGATCATCAGGATCGTGGCGTCGTCGGCGAGCTCGCCCGACCGATGTTCGAGAACCGCACGCGTCACGCGACGGGTGGCCTCCCGCGGAGAGGAGTCCCGCAACCCCTCGAGTTCGCGGACCAGCGACTCCAGGCCGTACGCCTCACCACCGTCGGGCCGGACCTCGACGACCCCGTCGGAGAACAACACGAGCCGGTCGCCCGCCTGCAGGGCGAGCGGACCCACGGGAGCAGTCTCGTCGAACGGCATGCCGAACGGCAGGCCACCTTCCACATCCAGCACTCTGGGCGGGTCGCCGACGCGTTGAAGGATCGGTGCGTGATGCCCCGCCCGCAGGATCGACGACTTCGCAGGATCCGTCAGGTCGATCTGCACCATCACCGCAGTCATATACCCCTCGCGATCGAACACCGGTCTGAGCGCGTCGTTCAGCGTCGTGGCTTGAGCGCCGATCTCGTCACCACGCCTGCGCGAGTTCCGATAAGTGGCGATGCCGAACGCAGAGAGCCTGGCAGCGGTGAGCCCGTGTCCCATCGCGTCGAACACCCCGGCCGACAGCCGATCGGCATCGCACGCGTAGTCGAACGAGTCGCCGCCCACCTCGTACGCAGGCTCGAGCGCCCCGGCGAGCGAAACGTCCTCGGTCGCGAACGACGTCAGGGGCAACTGACTCCACTGCATCTCAGCAGGAAGCGACATCTCCCTGCGCCGGCGCGTCGCGTGGAACTCGTCGGTCCACCTGTCGGCCGCGTTGATCGTGTACCCGAGGAGCAAAGCCGCGGTTCGCACGATGTCGACATCCCGATCCGTCACACCGATGCGGTCCAGCACGGCCTCGAGCACACCTTCGCGAACCTGGCGAGCGTTGACCGGAGCCATGATCGTGGTCCTGCCCGCGTCGACGACCACCTGCGTCGCGCCGGAGCGGTACGCCTCGCCGTGGGCCGTTCCGGCGAGCGGCACGGCACCCTCCGCCACTCCGATACCCGCGCTGAGGATGCGACGATCCTCCAGACGCGATTCTTCCAGGTCGACGATGAGCAGTCGCAGACCGACGGCGCCTACCTGCGCCCGGAGGCGTTCCAGCAGCACGGGCATCAGCCTGGCTGCGCTCGCGTGGTTCAGATCCTCCAGCAAGCGAAAGATCGGGTGCGGACCGCCCTCGTTCTCGATCATCGGCCGAGCATGGCAGAGATGCCTCCCGGCCCGACGCGTACGGCGGAACTCAGGCTTGCGGGATGGGAGGTTGGTCGGGCGACGGAGGCGGCTCCGGGACCGGGGTCGGCGGTTGTGGGACGGGGGTCGGCGGTTGCGGGACCGGCTCAGGCCGCGGTGAGGGATCCGGCACCGGTGCGGGTTCCGGCTGCGGCGCTGGGTCCGGCACCGGATGCGGCATGGGCGGACGTGGCACCGTCATGTCGGCCGATCGCTGTACGTCTATCTGATCCATCCTGTCCTCCTCATCGATAGCAGGGACCATGCACTACTCGGATCGGGTGCGCCGGCGTGGGGTTCCTCGATCGAACTCGGCGGAGACGCGCTCCGCGGCAAGCGGCTCTTGCTGGTGCGCCTGCAACGTCGGCGCCCGGTCGTCCTCGGGCTCTGTCGGTGGCGGGAAGAAGGAGCGAGGCCACAGGCGCCTGCGGAGCACGACGTTGACCTCTGCCGCCACCAACGTGAGCTGCGCTCCCATATAGAGCCACGACAACAGGCCGATCACCACCGCGAACAATCCGTACATTTCGTCGGCCCCAGAGATCTTGCTGTCCACGATGTAGCCCCCGAGCATCAGTAGGCCGGTCCACACCACGCCTGCCAGCATCGCACCGGGGAGCACGTCGCGCCACGCGACTGTCGCGGACGTGAGGACGCGGAAGACGATCGACATCGTCACCACGTTGATGATCGCGGCGATGACCGATCCCGCGACGACTCCCGCGAACGAGCCGAGCGTCGTCGAGACCCCCGCGGCCAGCGCCGCCGCGAGGACCGCCGCGCCCAACGCGAGGAGGACGATCGATCCCCGGAGCACGCGAGGGATCAGCGCCCCCCGATCACGGCGCGGGACGTCCCACACCTCGTCCATCGCCGTCTGGACCGCGGCGAGGATCGCCAACCCCGCCCAGAGAGCACCGCCGATCCCTACGGCGAGGGCGAGAGGGCTTCCTGAGATGGACCCGACGTTGTCGCGGATCTGGCTGCCGATGACCGGGAACTGGGCCAACGCCGAATCAACGATCCTTGACTGCAGATCTTCGTTGCCCTGCAGCACGTACGACGCCACGGTCACCACGACGAGCATGAGCGGGAACAAGGAGAAGAAACCGTAATAGGCGATCAGCGCGGCTAGGCCCCCCGCGCGGTCGTCACCGAACTTGCGGATCACCGCCGATGGGAAGGCCGACCACGGGTGACGCTGTTGCATCTCGTCGGCGCGGCGGAGCGCCTGCTGTACCCGTCCCATCCGTGAACCGTTCCCCGTACACCGGTCGCGGAAACCGTGTGGATAGAGGCGCCAGCGGGTATGTGGCGCCCATGTCCGTCATCGAGGGCCGAGCCGCACCGAAGACACCCACCGGGTGGTCGCCCTCGTTGCCGCACGCTCGTGGCCCTTTGTCCGCTGCCGTTCTGGCTCGGCTCGAGGGCAGCCCTGTTCGGACGAACTTGGCCATAGCCGAGGACGATCCTCTGGGGAACGACGACGTCCAGCTCGCGCTCTATCTCTGCTACGAGCTGCACTATCGGGGATTCCAAGGCGTCGACGACGTCTTGGAATGGGACCCCCATCTGCTGGCCATACGGGCGGCCCTTGAGGGCGCGTTCGAGGGCGCTCTCCGCGACCTGGTTCGCGCCGAGCCGATCGACCCCTCCGACGTGCCTGCGCGACTACGCGAGATCGCGGAAGGCGGGGACCCTGCCGTCGCGGCTTTCCTCGGGCGCGAAGCAGAACTTTGGCACTACGAGGAGTTCTTGATCCATCGCTCCGCGTATCACTTGAAGGAAGCCGATCCGCACTCATGGGCGATCCCGCGGATCACAGGTCGGGCGAAGGCCGCGCTGATCGAGATCCAGTCCGACGAGTACGGCGGCGGCGACGCGGACTGGATGCACGCCGTGCTTTTCGGCCGCACGATGGAGCTGCTGGGGCTGGACGCCACGTACGGGGCGTACTTGGATCGCATCCCCGGGGTCACGCTTGCCACGGTGAACCTGATGTCGCTGTTCGGTCTGCACCGGCGGCTGCGAGGATCGGCGATGGGGCACCTCGCGGGCTTCGAGCTCGGCTCGGCCCGTCCGAACCGCCTCTATGGAGACGGGCTCAGGCGTCTCGGCCTTGGTAAGGACGTCACGCTCTTCTTCGATGAGCATGTCGAAGCGGATTCGGTGCACGACATGATCGCCACGTACGACCTGGCCGGTTCGCTCGCGCGGCAGGAGCCGGCGCTCGCCGCCGACATCGTCTTCGGCGCAAGAGCGTTGGGCCTGCTCGACTCCCGGTGGGCCGACCATGTGCTCGGACGATGGAGGGCGGGGTCGACGAGCTTGCTTGGCACCGAGTCGTGGCCGATCGCGACGCTGTCGTAGCCGCCCCTCCGGCGAGCTACGTCCTGCCGATACTCTGCACGCGTGCCGGCTCGGACATGGTCGACTTGACCGGCTATCTGCGCTGGGTATCTGCACGGACCGATCTCGTGATCGTCGACGGCTCCACCGAGGAGATCTTCGAACACAACCACGCGCTCTGGGGACAGTGGAGCACGCATATCCGTCCCGACCCAACGTGCCGATGTCTGAACGGGAAGGCCTGGGGAGTCATGACCGGTGTCCGCGCAGCGACCCACGAGATGGTGATCGTCGCAGACGACGACGTGCGTTACGACGAACCTGCGTTGAACGAAGTGGTTCGTTCGCTCGCGAGGGCGGACCTCGTCCGTCCGCAGAACTACTTCGACCCACTCCCTTGGCACGCCGCGTGGGACACCGCCCGCACGTTGCTCAACCGGTCGATCGGTTCGGACCATCCGGGCACGCTCGGCCTCCGGCGGTCGAGGCTTTCCGAAGCCGGCGGCTACGACGGGAACGTATTGTTCGAAAACCTCGAGCTCGCGCGGACGATCGAAGCGATCGGCGGCTCCGTGGTCGACCGACCAGACGTCTACGTGCGACGCGTGCCACCGACCGCCGAGCGGTTCTGGTCCCAGCGTGTCCGCCAGGCATACGACGATCTGTCACAACCGCTGCGGCTGATCGCCTTCCTCGCGGTGCTGCCGATGACCGCGGCCGCGTTCTGGCTCCGCCGCGCCCGCTGGTTGCTCAGCGGTGCGGGCGTCGTCGTCGCGTTCGCCGAACGAGGGCGTCGACGCCACGGCGGCATGCGCGTCTTCCGACCGCATTGCGTCTTGTTCGCACCCGTATGGGTGCTGGAGCGCGGCGTGTGCGTCTGGCTCGCGTTGTGGTTCCGTCTCTTCCGCGGCGGCGTCCCTTACGCAGGACGCACGATCACCCGCGCGGCCAACCCTCCGCGTCGGCTGCGAGACGATCAGGCCGGAGGAGGCCGTCTCCTGCGCTGATGGCTGCCGTCGCAGAGCGGCGCCATCCGCGAGCGGCCGCACCGGCAGACGGCAACGACCTTGCGCCGCACGCTAAGCTCCGTCCCGTCCTTGTCCACGAGCGAAACCGCTCCGCTCACCAGCATCGGGCCCTCCGGGTAGAAGCGGATCCGTGGCTCCTCATGGGAGCGTGATCCTTCACGCCGCGACACGGTGTCGGTCCTTCCGCGGCCGGCCCCCACTGTGCACGACGTACTTCTTCGGCGGCTCGTGGAGCCAACACCGATCGGCCCTGTTGTAGATCGATAACCGCGTGGCGCACGCCTCGTGACCACACGTCCGATCGCTCGCGTAGGTCTGGGCTCGCTTCGCCTCCCTGCCGGGAGAGATGCCTCGGATCGGCAGCTCCTGGTCGTGTCTCTGTGTCATCGCCGCGCTCCCGCTCGCTCTGCTGATCGTGATGGTGTCGACCGGAGCCGGGCTACCCGGCGAGGAGGACGCTCAAACCCATCAGACTGCTGGGGCGACATCGTCCGTGCCTCGGCGCAACGGGATCTCGAACCAGACCATCATCGAGCCGTCGTTGGTAACGCCCCATCGCTCGGCGAGGAGCTCTACCAAGTAGAGACCCCATCCCGAGTCCTCCTGGCTCCCCGCCCTCCTCGGTTGGAGCTCGAACCCTCCTCCGGGGTCGCGGACCTCGACGCGAAGGGCGTCGCCTTCGACGTCCGCCCGAAGCTCTATATTCATGTCCGCGGCGAGGTCGCCGTGGCGGATGCTGTTCGTGACGAGCTCGCTGACCAGCAGGCGGGCGTCCTCGAGGCAGGCCGCGGACGCGATGCCGCTGAGATCGTCGAGGGCGCGGCGTGCCCGGGGAACGGCCTCGGGCCGGGAGACGAGGCGAAGGTCGATCACGCGCATGACCTCGTTCTTCCCGCTGCACCCTCGGACAAGCCGCCGATCACCGTCACCGCTCCCCTGTTTCGCACACCCGTTGATACCCGATAGCTTCGGTAGCCAACCGCGACGCTCGAATCAGAGGGATGAAGTCGTCGGAACCGCGAACTCCACACCATGGCCAGCGTCGGTCGGGCGAAGCTCCAGATGCAACGCGTCCAGCAAGCGGGCACGATCGTCCGAGGCCGGATCTCCCGTAGAGAAACTCGAGGTCGCCGAGACGCGGACCGCGAGAACGACAGGGTCGGGGAGCCAGCTCACCGTCACCATCGCGACGTCATGCTCGGGGCGTGAGGCTTCGATCGCCGCCGAGCACACCTCCGTGAGCGCCAGCTTCAGATCCTCGACAACCTCCTCAGGCAGGTCGAGATGTCTCCCGATCGAGGTCGCGAAGAGCCGAACGAGGCTGAGGGCATCGGTCGTGGCGGGCACGCGCAATGCTGCCGTCCGAGCCGCCTCCGCGATCGCTGGTGTCACGCCCGCGATCACTCAGCAGGAAGGTCGGCCGTGGAGCCATACAACGGCATGAGCCGGTCGATCCCGGTTAAGGCCAAGACCTTGAGCGGTGATCCGTTGACACCCACGAGCGCCAGGTCGCCGTCATGCTCGCGGATGCGCTTCAACGCCGTGACCAGTATCCCGAGACTGCTTGAGTCCATGAACCCCACATGTTCGAGGTCGATGGCGAGCTTGGTGGTACCCGCTTCGAGAAGCTCGGAGACACTGTCTCGCAGGTCCGGTGACGTGTGGAGATCGAGCTCTCCGGACACCTCAAGGACCGTCCACGTTCCCATGCGCCGACTGTCGATAGTCAGATCCACGCTCATCTCACCCTTCTCGTGGCGCCACACGTGTACCGGGCCGAGAGTCCCGTGACAGGCAGCACCTAGTATAGGTTCGACCCGAGCGAGGACCGATGCCCGACACCATCACCGTCACCGTCCCACCCGATCCGGAGTTCCTGCACATCCTGCGCCAGCTCACCGGCGGCGTCGCAGCTAAGCTCCGCCTCACCATCGACGACGTCGATGATCTGAAGCTCGCCGTCGATGAAGCCGCAAGCTCGATGCTTACCCACCTGCCGTCGTCTTCCGAGATCACGCTGGCGCTGGACATGGACGACGCCTCGCTGCGCGCGACCGTATCGAGTGATGCGCCGACCGAGATGTGGCCGATCCCCGGCCTGCTCGATTCGCTGTCGTGGAAGGTCATCACAGGCCTGGTCGGAGAGGCGAGCGCCGGGCGCGACGAGAGCGGCCACCCCTCGATCGTGCTGCTGAAGCGCACGCTCACCGCGACTGACCGATGACGACCGCCGCCGCCGGATCGGGCAGCGCGAGGGTGGACGATGCCTCGGTGCTGGAGCTCTTCGAACGGCTCCCGAACGACCCGGCCGCGAAAGACTCGATCGTGCTGCTGTTCCAACCGCTCACGGAGTATCTCGCGCGCAGGTTCGCCGGTCGGGGGGAGGCTCTGGACGATCTGGTCCAGGTCGCGAACCTGGGCTTGCTGGGCGCCATCGATCGGTTCGACCCGTCTCGCGAGGTGCAGTTCTCCACGTATGCGGCGGCGACGATCGTCGGTGAGCTCAAGCGCCACTTCCGCGACAAGGGATGGACCGTACGTGTGCCACGCCGGCTGCAGGAACTGGGGCTTCGGATCACTCGCCTGCTCCCGGCCATCAGCCAAGAGCTGGGACGGTCGCCCACCATCGCCGAGCTTGCCATACGCCTAGAGGTTGGTGAGGAGGACGTGGTGGATGCGATGGAGGCGGCGCAGGCGTACTCGACCATGTCTCTCGACGCACCAATCAACGAAGACGGCGGAACGGCCCTGGACTCCTTGGGAGAGCTCGATCCCTCGATGGAGCGAGTAGACGAATGGGCGTCGATCGCTCCGGCCGTCCGAGATCTGCCGGTCAGGGAACGTCGCGTACTGTACCTCCGCTTCTTCAGCGGGCTCACTCAATCCGAGATCGCGGAGGAGATCGGTGTCTCACAGATGCATGTCTCGCGGATCCTCGCGCAGACGCTGCGACTGCTCCGCGGCTCGCTCGGTCCGAGATCCGGCGCGCCGCCTCAGGAGGAAGCCCAGGGTCCCCCCTGAGCTCCCACCCGGCTATTTGAAGATGCTCGCCCCTCCCGGGCCTACGAGCAGACCGATGATGATCACGACCACCCCGGCCACCACGCTCCCTCGGATCGCCATCACGATGCCGGCGATCACCAGGATCACGGCCAGGATCCATAGCAGGTTCAAGGTCGCGCCCGTCAATGCGAGTACTGCTTCCATCGTCCTTCCCCTTCGTCCGCCGAGGGCGCGGCCCGTTGACCGCAGCAGCCTCGTGGTCGTGTGACCGACCCCTGGTTACCCGACCGCGACGCCCCACAAACACTCTCGGACATCGCGCTCAGATCGTCGCCGGTCGCTCCGACAATTATCCCCCCATGGGACGCCGACCCGAACCGGCGACCTGGTTTCCCCCGTACGACCTGCGGGTATCGCGCGGTCGTAGCCTTCACGAAGCAATCGCAGCTTTCATGAAGATCGGATCGATGACCGCGACGCTCACCACAGGATCAGATGAGGAGGATCAGATGAGGCAGATCAGCGCGCCCGAGACCGACATGAGCCGCACCCGTGAGTAATCCTTCACCGCGGCCCGCAGGCGGTTCGTCGCCGGACGCCAACCCGGAGAGCGAGAAGGAGCGGAGGAACCGCGAGCTCATCGAGCTGCTCACCGAGCTCCGCGTGGTGCTTACCGGCGTCCAGGTCCTATTCGCGTTCCTGTTGACGCTGCCGTTCACCGATCGCTTCCAGGATCTGGTTCCTACGCAGCGACTGATGTTCTCGCTGGCCTTCACCGCGACGGCGACGGCCAGCGTACTGCTCATAGCCCCGACCGCCTACCACAGGATCCGCTTCCGTCAGCAGGACAAGGAGCGCATGCTGCGATGGGCCAACGGCTTCGCGATCGCGGGCGTCAGCCTCCTCGCGATCGCCATCGGCACTATCGTGCTGCTCGTGGTCGACGTTCTCTACTCGCTTCCGGTGGCGGGAGCCGTTGCGGGATCGGTGATGGGGCTCATCGCGTGGACGTGGTTCGCGCTCCCGCTCTCGCGCCGCCTCGACGACGACGAGTCCGGCGCTCCCGACCGATGACGAGGGCCGGAGCCGACCGAGGCGAGGCGCAACGCATCCGATCGCTCGGCGATCACTGACGTCGCGCCTGTTCACGTCGTCTCGGGAGCCTCACGCGCCCAGTACGAAGGCGGGTCGCTCGCCGGGAACGACTCCTCGCTCGCCTCGTCGACCAGGACTTCCTGCTCTTCCGCAGGCGTAGGGACGGGGACGCCTTGGGAGCTCGGCGTCGTGAGGTCGGGGGCCGGCATCGTGGTCTCGTCCGACGTGCGGCGTTCGACGCTCATCGCCTCCTGATCCGCGCTCGACAACCGGGGCCCCAAGACCGTGTGACCACAGGAATACGTTTCGACCTGGCGGCTCTCCGCTCCCTGCATACCGTCGGCAACCGGGTCTGCCGGGTCGAGATCGAACGAGACGTCGACCAGCGTCCCCGTTCCGCATCTCGGGCAACGGCCGGCGTCTGATCCCTTCGCCATCATGGTTCCTAGTGTCCCACTCGCTCGGTCAAACTCGACTTGCTGAGGTGGGTTCGTCGCCGAACCACACGCACGCGGGCAGCCTCGCTGGAGCCACTCAGGACACGGTTAGACTCAAC
>CAZDXK010000012.1:0-16477 GCA_964509215.1 uncultured Actinomycetes bacterium
TGATGGCGCTCAACTGCAACAAGGAGATCCCGGGAGTCACCGACTACGAGGGAACCGTGGGGGTTCCCGCGGGGCAGTGCTATCACTGCCACACGGGCAGATGCCCCGTGGGGATCACGACCCAAGATCCCGAGCTGAGGAAGCGGCTGCACGTCGACGAGGCCGCGCTGCGCGTCTACAACATCCTCACCGCGATGACCATGGAGCTCCAGATGATGGCGCGCGCCTGCGGCAAGACCGACGTGCACTCACTCGAACCCGAGGATCTCTGCGCGCTGACCGTCGAGGCGGCCGCGATGGCCAAGGTGCCGCTCGCGGGCACGAGTTACATCCCCGGTGTTACCGAGGAGGCCACGCTCAACGAGATCAAGACCATGATGGAGAAGTACCTGGCCGACAGCGGCCAGATGCCCGGCGTCTGAGGAGATCGCGATGCTTGGAGACCACCATGCTTGAACCGCACCTGTCGACGAAGGCGAAGCTCGACGCCGAGGAGCTCGCGGGTCATCGCTTCCCGTATCAAGAAGACGTCTCGCTCCTTGACGACGTCGATCTGCTCGCCCTGACGCCGGGCGAGGACATCAACTGGTTGGAAGATATCCACCTCCTGGAGGAGGACGGCATGCCGGCTGTGTTCGATCGGTACTCGAACTCATTCCTCAAGATCTACTTCCCGATCCCGGCCGGCCGCGGCGACGAGATCGCCAGGAAGGTGCTGATGAATCATCTGATCAGCGGGAATTCCTACGGTATCCAGCTGAAGCGACCGCACGCGAAGTTCCCCCAGCCGATGTTGGGACCCTGGGTGGAAGGTTCGGAGATGGTGGGCACCGACTACCACGCGCCCACGCTCGAGGGCTGGGAACGGCCGGCCGGACACTGAGGCGACCCGTGCGGGTACTCGTGCTGCAGCACATCGCCTGCGAGCCTCCCGGGGCATACGAGGACGTTCTGCGGGAACGAGGCGCCACCATCCACCGCGTCGAGCTCGACGAGAGTGAGCCCCTGCCCGACAGGCTCGGTTTCGACGCGATCGTCGCGATGGGCGGTCCGATGAGCGTGAATGACGAGGATGAGCACCTCTGGTTGCGAGACGAGAAGCGGCTGATCGGCGAGGCCGTGCGTGAGGGAGTTCCGTATTGGGGCGCGTGTCTCGGGGCCCAACTGCTCGCCGCGAGCCTTGGCGCCCGCGTCTATCCCGGCGACGAGCCGGAGGTCGGGCTCCTCCCCGTCTCGCTCACCGACGCCGGTCGTGCCGATCCGGTGTTCGGCGGCCTCCCGACGGAGTTCACGACGCTGCAGTGGCATGGCGACACGTTCGACCTTCCGGAAGGGGGAGTTCGGCTCGCCGGCTCGACCGCGTATCCGCATCAGGCCTTCCGGTTCGAGCGAGCCTACGGGGTGCAGTTCCACCTCGAGGTCTCGCTCGAGATGGCGAACGCGTGGGCGGAGGTGCCTGCCTACGCCGACTACTTGGACCGGGTCCTCGGTCCGGGATCGCTGCCCTCCTTGATCGACGAACTGGAGCACAAGGGACCGGACATGCTCGATCATGCTCGGGGGATGTTCACCAGATGGTTGGACGCGATGGTGGGTGCGCGAACGTGACCGAGCGACGCCCGATCGTCGGGATCTCGGAAGGCTTCGCCGACTACGGCGATTACTACGGGTTCGGGTACGGGCGGCCGCTGCTCGCCGCGGGTGCGCTGCCGGTCCTCCTCCCGTACTACGAACGCGAGGCCGACCGGGTCGCGCTGCTCGAGCGCGTGGACGCACTGGTGCTCGCCGGAGGGAGAGACATCGAGCCGCACCGATACGGCCGACAGGTTCCGCATCACCTCCAGGGTGAGAGCTCTCCGTTCCTCGATGAGATCGAGCTCTCCTACGCACGGCTCTCGGTCGAGGGAGGCGTCCCACTGCTCGGGATCTGTCGTGGATGTCAGATCCTGAACGTCGCGTTCGGGGGCACGCTCTATGGGGATCTGGACGAGTTCCCTGAAGGCGGCGCCGATCACCCGGGAGCGAAGTGGGACGAATGGCGCGAGCTGGTGTCGGCGACCCTGGAAGGTCGCGAACCCCCCGCTCACCCGACGCATCCGATCGAGATCGATCCGGCGTCGTTGCTGGCCGAGCATCTTGGAGAGGTCGCCGTTGTCGACAGCTACCACCACCAGGCCGTCCTGGCGCTGGGGGAAGGGATCCGCGGGGTCGCGTGGGCCCCGCACGGCGTGGTCGAGGCGATCGAGATGCCGGCCGCGACCGCCTTCGTCCTTGGCGTGCAGTGGGAGCTGCACGAACAGTGGCGTGCCGATGAAGCCATGTTCGGGATCTGGCATGCGTTCGTCCGGGCGGCAGCGCGACGATCCGAGGGGCGCGACGTCGTCGAGGCCTCTCGATGACCGCTTCGATCGAAGTCACGATCGACGCCGTCGATGCCGACCCGGTCGCATCCTTCTGGGAGTCGGCGCTCGGTTACGACCGCCTGTACGAGCGCGGACCGTACATCGTGCTGGGGCCGCCACCCGGCGACGCCAGACCTCGTCTGGTGATCCAGCGCGTGCAGAGCGTAGCGTCGGACAAGACGCCGGTGCACATCGACCTCCGGGTCGACGATCCGGATTCGGAGGTCGCGCGCCTGCAGGCGATCGGAGCATCCGTCGAGTGGGTCGTCGACGAAACGGCCTCCGGCTTCATCCGTTGGACCACGATGGCTGACCCGCAAGGCACGTTGTTCTGCGTCTGTCCCGCCAGGAAGGAGCGATCCACGGATGACGGCAGTTCCTGAGAGCGCGAAGTTCGTCGTGATCGGCGCGGGGGTTCATGGGCTGTCCACGGCGTGGCACCTGGCGAAGGAGCTCGAGGCCCGCGGCCGCGGGTCCGGCGCCGACGTGGTCGTGCTCGACAAGACGGGCATCGGCGCGGGTCCGTCGGGGATCGCCTGCGGGGTCATCCGCAACAACTACTTCCAGCCGGCTATGCGCGAGCTGATGGCGCACTCGGTGAGCGTGTGGGAATCCGATCCCGAGGCGTTCCACTATCAACCGGTCGGCTACATGCAGGTCGCCCCCGAGGTGATGCATGCCGACGTCGCGCAGATCCACCAGGAGCAGCGCGCGATCGGCTATCCGTCCGAGCTGATCGAGGGCGAGGAGGAGTGCCGTCTGTATATGCAGGGTCTGTTCCACGATTGGCAGGCGAAGAACATCACCGCGGTGCTCCACGAGAAGAAGGGCGGATACGCCCACAACATGCCGTCGATGATGGGTCTGGCGGGGAAGGCCGAGGCCCTCGGGGTGCAGATCGTCTCGCCCGTCCGTGTGGCTGGGTTCTACCTAGATGGCGGTGCGGTGACCGGCGTGGCGACCGATCTGGGCGACATCGAGTGCGAACAGGTGATCGTGGCCGCCGGTCCCTGGGTCAGAGACTTCTGGCACATGCTGGACCTGCCGACGACCGTGTCCGTGAAGGGCCGAGACGGGAACCTCTACGAGCGTCCGATGTGGACGTACTGGTGCCTGGTGGAGGGAACGCTGGGCGTCGATCCCACCTTCCTGACCACGAACGACGGTCAGATGCCCCCGGTGATCCACGTCGACACGGATGCCCCGCTGATCGACGATGCGGACGGCTCGCTCCTCACGGACGAGCTGTGGGGCATCTACTACAAGCCCGACTTCAACTTCGGTGGGGTGCAGGGTGGGGCGATACCGTGGGTGGTGGAGCAGCTGGCCGACGAGGTAGCCGTCGATCCGTACGGACCCAAGTCGACGGAGTACGTCGTTGGGCCGGACTTCGAGAAGATGTGGACATCGGCGCTGGCGCATTGCCACAAGCGCTTCGAGGGCAAGCGCGGCCTTTTCCACAGAACGCCGTCCGGTGGGATCGGCGCGTTCACACCCGACAGCTTCCCGGTGTTCGATGTCTTCCACCAGAACGCCTACGTGGTCGCGGACTCGAACCACGGCTACAAGATGATCGGCGTCGGAGCGCTCGTGGCGAAAGAGCTCATGGGAGAGCCGCAGTCGTTGCTCGAGCCGTTCCGGTTCTCGCGCTACGCGGAAGGGAGACTCCACCCCGTCAGCCATTCGCCGTTCCCTTGGAGCTGATCCCGGTGGCTCCAAGGGACGCGTCCCTCCCCGGTGAGTTCGCAGTTCCCGCCACGGGAAGCGTGATCCTTGGGGCGCCGGAGATCGCCGATTCGCCCTTCGAAGACGTGCCCGACGAGGAGCCGCTCGAGATCGCCGGAGAGGAGGGCGACGACCCGGCGGTGGCGTTCCGCCGCACGCTCGGCATGTTCGCGACGGGCGTCACGATCATCACCACCCTGGCCGGCGACCAGGTCCACGGCATGACCGCGAACGCGTTCATGTCAGTCTCGCTGCGGCCGCCGCTCGTCCTGATCTCGGTCGACAAGCGGGCGAAGATGAACACCCTGTTGCGGGAGGGCGTGCGGTTCGGCGTGAACGTGCTGGCCGACGATCAGCGTGAGCTCTCGGATCATTTCGCGGGTCGACCGGGCGACACGGCGCCCGAGGCGCGCTTCACGGCGATCCATAGCACGCCGCTCGTGGACGGCGCGTTGGCGCACCTGGTCGCGCGCGCCGAGCGTTCGTATTGGGGAGGCGACCACTCGTTGTTCCTCGGTCGCGTCGAGTACGCGCGATACGGATCGGGGACTCCGCTCTTGTTCCATGGGGGCCAGTACGAGCAAATGCTCGCGAAGGCCGCGGTCTTCTCCACCCTCTCGCCGGAGCTCCTCGAGCCGATCCTCGCGTCGGGGGAGGAGCGTGTCTTCCAAGCCGGGGAGACGATCGTCATGCAGGGCGCTCCGGGCGATGACCTCTACGTGATCCTGGCGGGGCGCGTGCGCGTGGAGCGAGGTGGTCGAGCCGTGGAGTCGCTCGGTGAAGGAGAGTTCTTCGGAGAGGTCGCCGTGCTCGACGGCCGGCCGCGCAGCGCCGACGTCGTCGCCGAGACGGACGTCCGCACCCTCAGGCTCTCACGCGAGGTCGTGAGAGATGCCCTGGAGCGCGAGCCGCGCGCCGCGTGGGCGATGCTCCAGGTGCTGGCTGCGCGCTTGCGGGGAGATTGAGTCAGCCGTCCAGTTCGGGCAGATCGGCGAGCCAGGACGTCCTCCCGCCGGTCTCGTCCCACATCACGGGGAAGAAGGACTCGTCCATGGACAGGTCGCCGTGGCGTCGGTAGCGCGAGTAGATCAGGTCGACGTTCACCGGGTGGAACCGGGCCTCGACCGGGAGCATGTGGGACACGAGCGCCATCCGAGCCACCGTGCCGCTCGTGTTCGGAGAGGATCCGTGCCATGTGAGGTTGTGATGGAAGGAGCCTCCACCTGCCTTCACCACGACGGGAACGATGTCCATCTCGGTTCCGTCCGGGGCCGCCGCTCTTGCGCCGGCGAGCCAGTCATCGGGAGCGTGGAACTGCGAACGGACGGGCGACGATCGGGGCCAGTGGTTCGATCCGCGGACGTACTCGATCGGTCCCGCTCCGGGTTGCGTGTCGTGCAGTCCGATCCAGCACGTGATCATCTCGGGTGGGACCAGGTAGTCGGCATACGATCCGTCCTGATGGAAGCCGATCGCCTTCGTCCCGGGAGGCTTCCACAGGCAGTTGTCCTGAAGCAGGCGCACGCCGCCATACCGCATCAGTTGTGCCGCAAGCCTTCCGGTCCGCGCCGACAGCACCTGCGCGGCGATGATGTTGTCGGCTCGCCACCCGTTGCAGATCTGCCGCGTTCGGTCCTCGGGATCGCGACCCTTCACCCAATTGACCTCGTCGGGCTTGATACCCGTCTCGTACTCCCCATCGAAGAGGCGCTCGTAGCGCTCCCGCAGCAGGTCGAGCGCCTTGGCGGACACGAGTCCCTCTTCGACGACCAGGAACCCGTCGCGGTGGAAGGCGTCGACCTGTTCCGGGGTGAAGGTGTCGATCACGCTTCCGCCCTATGACCGAGGTCGGGTCTTCTCGGGATCGTAGAACGGGAAGCGCACCACGGAGGCCGGGATCCGCTTCTGGAGCCCGTCCAGCTTGCCCACCTCGATCTCCGTCCCGAGGTCCCGATAGCCCACCGCCATCCGGCAGAGCGCGATGTTCGTCTTCAGCACCGGGGACCGGGTGCCGCTCGTGATGACCCCGACCTGCTGCCGTCCCACGTACACCGGATCCCCGTGCGCCGCCACCTCGTTGCCCTTGAGCTGCAGGCCGACAAGGACGCGCTGGGGATGCGCGGATCGCTCGAGCAGCGCGGCGCGTCCGACGAAGTCCTCTTCGTTCCTCAGATCCACGGTGAACCCGATCCCGGCCTCGAACGGATCGATCTGGTCGTCGAACTCGCTGCCCGACACGATCAATCCCGCCTCGATCCGAACCATGTCGAGCGCTTCGAGCCCGAACGGCGTGGGTGGCTCTGACCCGCCGGCCTCCCAGACCGCATCCCAGACGGCGGGACCGTCGTCCGGGTGGCACCAGATCTCGTAGCCGAGCTCCCCCGTGTAGCCGGTCCGCGAGACGATGATCGGGACGCCGTCGGACGCCCCGATCCGGCCGACGCAGAACCGGAACCACGTGAGCTCCTCCAAGGACGGCTGCGCGGCCGGGGTCCAGACGAAGCGGCCGAGGAGCTCACGGCTCCGAGGTCCCTGGATCGCGAGGTTGTGGAGCTGGTCGGTGGAGGGCTTGACCCAGACGCGCAGACCGGCTCGCTCCGCCTGCTCTTTCAGCCAGATCCCGTCGTAGTCGTCGCCGCCCACGAACCGGAAGTTGTCCTGGCCCAACCGGAAGACGGTGGCGTCGTCGATCATGCCTCCGGTCTCGTTGCACATGGCCGTGTACACCACCTGTCCCACGGAGAGCTTCCGCGCGTCCCGGGTGATGGATGCCTGCATCAAGGCCTCGGCGTCGGGTCCGAGGATCTCGAACTTCCGCAGCGGGGAGAGGTCCATCACGACCGCGTCGTTGCGGCAGGCCCAGTACTCCGCGATCGCGCCCTCGCCGTTGAAGTGGGTTGGCAGCCAATAGCCCGCGTATTCGACGAGGTTGCGGGTGAGCGGCTCGATCCGAGGGTGGAAGGTCGTCTTCTTCGTCAGCACCGCCTCCGCCTCGGGGGTCACGCGGTGGGCGATCGCCTGCGAGAACAGGTGATCGGCTTCGTAGACCCGAACGTGGATGTCGGTCGGATCCCAGGCGTTCGCGGCGTCCACGTCATCGGGGCACGCCGACGAAGCACAGACCAGGTCCGTCATGGCGCGAAGGAGCACGTAGTCGCCGGGCCGCGACCATGGTTCGTCGGTGACCAGGAGGTTGTCGGCGCTGAAGGAGGTGTTGAAGAAGAGGTTCAGAGCCGGCCATCCCTTGCGCGCGGCGATCGCGTACGGCTCAACCTGCACGTTGAAGTTGTCGGTGCAGTTCACGTGACCTGGGTAGCCCAGGTCTTCGTAGTACTTCGCGTTGCACGCCAGGGCGAACGTGTCGTGGCGTCCGACGGTGTCGCGCACGACCTCGACGAGGGCGACCATGTCGGCGTCGTAGAACTTGCCCGTGAGCCCGGGGGTTGGGTAGGCGTTGCCCATGAGCGTCCGGGTGACCGTGGCATCCAGCCCTCGCTCCACTCCGTCCTCGAGCTTACGGCGATGGAACGCCAGGAAGTCGGAGCACTGGCGTCCCTCCACGTCGATGATCTGGATGAACTCGCCGGCCTTCACCTCGTAGCTCGAGGCGGTAGAGCGGTCGATACGGAGATCCAGCCGGGGTTCGGCCAGGGGAGCCGGCAGCTCGACCTCCTCGTGGGTCCGGGGCGTGGCCCGATGGACCTCGACGACCAGGTCGCCCGGCGGCGGCGCGCCGTCGACGATCCGTCCCGCCGGGGCGGCGATCACGATCACGACGGGGCGGTCGGCCGTGAACGTCTGCGACGATCCAGGTTCCGACCACTCGCCGAAGAGGATCGCCGCGGTGGCGTCGATCGGGTTCAGTCCGCGCCCCGTCAGCTCCGCGACGATCTCCCGGGCGCCGTCGGTGAGCGAGGAGACCAGGACGCGCAGGACGGTGGCCGGGGCGTCCCCTCGCATCCCGATGGCCTCGGCGATGTCGAGACCATCGGGGGAGAGTGCAGTCACCTCCGCGACCTGTCCTCCGTCGCGATCGATCACGGTGAACCGATCGTCGGGGTTCAGGGCGACGACCGTGGCGCCGCCCGGACGCACCCGATAGAGCTCGAGTGACAGGTCCGGCGGCCGCAGTCCCGGCAGGAGGAGCTTCGGGCGGGAGGTGTCGATCGCCATGACTACGCCTTCGTGGCCGGCTCCTTGGTCTCGTCCTTCTCGGCCTGCGCCAACAGCTCTTCGGCCAGATCGCGCTTGCCCTTGGCGTCGAGCTTCTTGACTTCGTTCTCGACGGACCGCCGGTTGTAGGCCTGGTTCCAGTAGTCGAGCGCGTCGAACCCCAGCAAGACCGCCTTGCCGACGAACTGGCGGAGGACCTCGTTCGTCGGTCCCATCACCCATCCGGCCTTCGCGTCGCGCAGGTACCGCTCGAGCTCCATGTCCCGCTTGTACCCCGAGCCACCGCACGCGTGCAGCATCTTGTCCACGACGTGGGCGACGTTCTTCGCCGCTTCGAACTTGATCTGCCACGCCCAGTGCAGGTAGTTGCCACGTGCGAGCTCACCGGGGCCGGGGTTCTTGGTGTTTCCTTCCGTCGCGCCGTCCATCGCCTGAGCCACGGAGAGCACGAACAGGCGGCAGGCGTTCGTGTCCATCACGGCCTCGCCGACGTAGTCCTGGATCGTGGGGTAGTCCGCGACGCGAAGGCCCACGTCGACGTGCTTCTTGCGCGTGGTGTGACGTTTGGCGATATCGATGGCGCCCAACGCCAGGCCGTTCCACACCGAGGACGATCCGATCAGGAACCAGGGATCGACCGACTCGTCGTTCGAGGTCGCTCCGTCTCCCGTGGGTCCCACGAGCTGTTCGCCGGGGATCTCGACGTCGTCGACCTCGATCGGGCCCGACTGGTTGCCCCGTAGCCCGAGGGCGTCCCACAGTGACGGCTGGGACTTCACATGTTCGCCGTCGACCACGAAGACGGAGAGATCGTCGTAGCCGGTGAAATCGGGGCTGGTGGTCTGCACTACGTAGAAGTCGGCGAACCCACCAGACGTCGTCCACGAAGCTTTCTTACGAACCCTATAGCCACCGTTCGACCGGGTCGCACCCGACGAGATGGGGTACCAGAAATGCGATCCGGTCTCAGGGTCTGAGTAGGAGAGCGTCCCGAGCTTGCCGCTGTTCAGCGGACGGATGTACTTGTCGATGAGTTCGGGCGTGGCTCTTAGCATGATCGCGTTCACCGCGCCCATGTGCATCACGTAACACATGGCCGTCGATGCACAGCCGTAGCGCGCGATCGTCTCGCAGACCATCGAGTACGCGACGTGGTCCTCACCGAGGCCGCCGTACTCCTCGGGAACCGTAAGGGCGAGGAAGCCGTGCTCTCCCAGGAGCTCCAGGTTCCGCCGAGGGAACATCAACTCGTCGTCGAAGCGCTTCGCGTTGGCCCGGAGCTCGTTCTCGCAGAGCTCGATCAGGGTAGCCCGGAGCTCTTTCTGGCGTTCGGTGTAGACCCACTCGGGGTCCCACTCATACCCGAGTCCCCAGAACGGCTCCGACCCCCACATCTTCTCGGTCATGCACACCTCCACATGCGCGGGGCGACTTCCTGACCCATCGTAGGTTCGCAGAGCCGCCTCAGGCAACGCCGCGGGTCCCGACACCTTGTCAAACAGGAAAGGGGCGGCGCCCCGCCCCTTTCCGACGTCCGTGCGCCGCTCCTAGACCGGGATCTCCTCCTCCCGGAGCAGCGCCATCTGTGCCTCGCTGGGCATCGTCGGCACGTCCTTGTCGCGGAACGTGATCTTGGCTTTGTCCTCCACCACGCGCCGGTAGAAGTACATCAGCACCGACGCGATGAGCACGCCGAGCCCCAGGAACAGTGGGAGCCCCGTGAACTCGTAGAACCCGATGTAGGCGGCGAGGTCCTGGTCGTAGACCCCGTACAGCACCAGGACGAGGTTGAACAGGGCAAGCACGGCCGCGACGGGCAGCCAGGCGCCGCTCACCTTGATCGGACGGGGCCAGTTCGGGCGGTCCTTCCGAAGCAGCAGGAACCCGGTGAGCGCGAGAACGTGGCAGAACACGTATCCGATGTTGGAGATGTACAGGATCACGAAGTTGTTGGCGCCCAGGATCAGCAGCAAACCGATGTTCACGACCATGTCGACGCTCATCCCACGCGCCGGCACGTGACGGCTGTTGAGGTGGTACAGCCACTTGATCGTCATGTCGTCCCGCGCGATCCCGTACAGAGCTCGCCCGCCATCAGCGGTCGCCGTGTTCATAGCCAGGATGAGGCTCGCGATCAGGCATATGACCGCGAACCCGCCGAGCGCGGACCCTGCGATCTGCTCCAGCGCGGTCACGTAGAAACTGCCGTAGTCACCGGCCGACCCCACGACCCCTCCGAGCCCCAGGGGCAGAAAGATGTACACGAAGAGCGAGAACATCGCGGCGCTCTTGAGCGCCTTGGCCGTGTCCCGCTTCGTGTCGTGGTATTCGGGTGCGAAGCTCGCGCACACCTCGATCCCGTACGCGGACCAGCACATGATGAACAGCCACATCAGCGCGATCGAGAGATCGCTGAAGCCGAGCGATGGGTCGCCGACGTTGTGGACGTACTCGAGGTTCGAGGTCGACCAATCGCCCGTGAAGTAGGGCAGGATGATGAAGATGGCGAGGGGAAGCATCAAGAGTGCACCCGTCACGTAGGCGACCGAGAGCGACGGTTTCACGCCGAGGATGTTGAACAGCCACACGCCGATGATCACGAACACCGCGATCAGCTGCGCGAGGCCGAAGTCGGCGAACCCGAGGTTGAAATACACCTTCGTCGCCTGGTCCGGGAACCACTCCGCGACGGCCAGCGCACCCACGATGTTGCCCACGAACGACAGCACGACCGACCAGCCGATCCAGTACCCGAACGCGGCGATCGGGCCGAACAGGCTGAAGCGCGACCGCCAGCCCTCGTGCGCGTACAGGGCGATGCCGCCCGGCTTGTCCGGGAACATCGCCGCGGTCTCCGAGTAGATGAAGTTCTGCAGGAGCCCGACGGTGGCCGAGATTCCCCAGAGGATCACGGATCCCCAGGCGCCGATGGTTCCCAGCGTGAATCCGAGCGAGCCGAGGAGGAACGCCGGCTGGCACAGAGCGATGACGAAACCGTCGTACCAATTGAGCGTCTTGAGGAGTTGGCGCTCCTCGATGGCTGCCTCAGCCAAGTGACACCTCCCCTATGCGAAGGAACCCCCGTCAGTGTCCGTGGGGGGTATAGCACGAGGCTGCGGAACGGTTCAATGGCCCGTTGTGTCCGCGCGGTGGGCGCCGCGGTGCGCACGTCGCCAACCTCCATGTGGCGGGTGTAGGAGTGGTCACTCTCCACATGGTCGAGCGGGCGTAGACTCCGGTGGATGCGGGGGGCACCGATCACCGTTCGCTGCGACTGCGGAGAGGTCCAGCACGTGGCCTACGGTGACGCGTGGGGATGTCCCAAGTGCGGGCGACGTTGGAACACCACGCAGATCCCGGAGGCCGAGTATTGGGGGATCATGCATGAGATGCGCCGGTATCGACTGCAGGTGATCATCGCGAGTGTCGTCGTCGGGCTTGTTTTCGCGGTGGTGTTCATCTCCGTCGGCCGTCGTTTCCTTCCCATGGCGCTCCTCGTCATGGGGTTCTGGTTCTTCGTGTATATGCCCCATTGGCGCAAGAAGGTCAGGCGGCGCACGCGCGACCTTCCCCGGTGGCAGCTCGAGCCGGAGTAGGGCCTTGAACGTCCATGCACGCTTGATCCGGGACGAGGGTCACGTCGATGCATGTGTGAGAGGACGACCCATCCTGTTGGCGACCCTGGGTACTCCCTTCGATGAGGAAGCGGTGGTCTTCGCGGTCGACAGCGCCGTGGAATCGAGCCAGCCGTTGATCGTGGCCAACATCACCGTCTTGGAACCGCTCGGGCTGTCGGTGATCCTCGGCTACGACGCGCTCGAGGAGTTCACGCCCGAGGTCTCCGGATCGGTGCGCCGGTCGGTGGAGCTCGCTCGATCGCTCGGTGTCGCGGTCGAGCGGTTGCGGGTCAGGAGTCCTCGCCCGATCAAGGCGCTCCTCCAGCTCGCGGTCGAGAGGAGACCTGGGTTGTTGGTGTTCGGCGCGGACCGCCGGGAGCTCGCGCCTCGCACGTATCGGCGCGCGGTCGAGGCCGTTCGGGAGGGCGCGGAGTGCCTGGTCTGGGTATCTCCCGGTTCCTTGTAGAGGTGGTCGGGGTCATGGAGCTATCGAACCCTCGAAGTGCCGTTCTCGCGTGTTCCTGAGGCCTCGACATATGGGAACGTTCCACATCTGAGGGACGGATTGAGGCCCGGAGCTACCCTCCGACGGGCATGCGACCACATGCTCGCGGCGGTAACGTTTCGCCATAGACACCGCGGGAGGGGGATGTACGTGTGCGGGATCGTCGGGGTGTTCTACAAGCAGGGCGCGACCGGTCCGGTCGGGCAGGTCATGACCGATATGTGCGACCAGCTGTTCAGGCGCGGCCCGGACTCGGCGGGGGTCGCGCTCTACGGTCCCCGGCTGCTCGAGGGCTTCGTGGTTCGGGTGGACCTGGATCGGCCGGATCTCGATGTGGCCGAGGGTGCGGTCCTCGCGGCCGCTGCCGAGGTGACGTCGGTCAAGGATGCCGCGCGGACAGCGCGATCCCTCCGGCTGGTCGTGGCCGACGACGCCGAGGGCAAGCTCGCCGACGTGATCGAGGAGCGTGCGCCGGGCGCACGCGTGTTCAGCGTCGGGCGTTCGATGGAGATCGTGAAGGACCTCGGCATGGCGTGCGACATCAACCAGCGCTACGACCTTGGATCGTTCATGGGAACCCACGGCATCGGCCACACCCGCATGGCGACCGAGAGCCGCGTGGATATCGCCCACTCACACCCGTTCTGGGCGCGCCCGTTCCCGGATATCGCCGTGGTGCATAACGGCCAGATCACGAACTACCACAAGCTTCGGCGGCGCCTGGAGCAGAAGGGCCATCGGTTCGCCACCGAGAACGACTCCGAGGTGATCGCGGTTTACATCGCCGACAAGCTCGCGGCCGGCGAGACGCTCGACGCCGCGTTGCGTGCCTCCGTCGACGACTTGGACGGGACGTTCGCTTACCTGATCTCGACGGTGGACGGCTTCGGTCTGGCCCGCGACCAGTTCGCGACGAAACCGCTGCTGTACGCGGAGAATGACGAGATGGTGGTGCTGGCGTCCGAGGAGATCTCGATCCGGGCTCTGTTCCCGGATCCCGCTCTCGTGCCACGCGAGCTGCAGGCGAAGGAGGTTCGCTGGTGGCTCATGTGACCGGCGAGGTGGCGACCGGCGAGGTGGCCACCGTCGACGCGAGAGGTGTGGAGACCCGCGACGTGAACCGAGCGATCAAGCAGGCGATCGCCGACGGCGCTCAGGAGATCCACGTGCTGAACCCGGCGGGGCGCCATTCGTTCGCGGTCGCCCTGAAGGCGGACGGCGTGAAGGTGGTCTTCGAGGGGCCCGTGGGGTGGTACACGGCAGGCATGAACTTCGGGCCCCATGTGGAGGTTCAGGGTAACTGCGGATGGGCGATCGGGGAGTGCATGATGGGTGGCCGGATCGAGGTGCTCGGTCACGCGGGCTCCGGGACCGCCGCTTCGATCCGAGGCGGCATGGTGTACGTCCAAGGCGATACGGGGGCGCGCGCCGGCATCGCGATGAAGGGCGGGACGCTCATCGTCGGCGGCGATGCCGGGTACATGTCGGGCTTCATGATGCAGGAGGGTCGGATCGTGATCTGCGGCGATGCCGCGGACGGGATCGGGGACTCGATGTACGAGGGAACCATCTACGTCGGGGGCTCGGTGGCCTCGCGCGGCGCGGACGCCGAGGTGCTCGACATGACCGACGAGGATGCCACCTATCTGACGGAAGCGCTCGACCCGTTCGGCATCGACGCTCGCCCCCTCGATTTCACGAAGATCCGTTCCGGCCGGAAGCTGTGGAACTTCTCGACGAAGGAGCCCGAGCTGTGGACGTCCGCGCTCTGAGGCTGGGAGGGACGACATGATCGAGTCCGACGGGCGCGCTGCCGGCGCGCCGGTCCTGCGCGAGTCCCCACTGTGGCCGCGCGTCGTGATCGAGGACATCCAGACGAAGGCGCAGCTCGGGCGATACAGGATGCAGGGCTTCTCGATGCACCGCGTCGTCCCCAACCTCGACGACCTGACGTTCGTGCCCTGCACCCTCTCACGCGTTCCGCTCGAGGGGTACCGAGAGAAATGCGAAACGAGGACGGTGCTCGGGACCCGGTTCGCCGCGAACCCCGTGGTGCTCGACCGGCCGATCACGATCGCCGGGATGTCGTACGGCGCGTTGTCGGGTCGAGCCAAGACGGCCCTCGGCACTGCCGCGAAGCGCGCCGGCATCTCGACCACCACCGGCGACGGCGGCATGTGCCGCGAGGAACGCGAGGCGGTCGACACCATGGTCTACCAGGTGCTCCCGTCTCGGTACGGCTTCAACCCCGACCACATGAAGATGGCGCAGGCGATCGAGATCGTCGTGGGGCAGGGGGCCAAGCCGGGGACGGGCGGGGTGCTCCTGGGATCGAAGGTCTCCGAGGAGATCGCCGAGCAGCGGACGCTTCCCGTCGGGGTGGATCAGCGCTCGCCGGTCCGTCATCCGGACTTCATCGGACCGGACGACCTCCAGCTCAAGATCGAGGAGATCCGCGAGGCGACAGACTGGCAGGTCCCCATCTACGTGAAGATGGGCGCCTCCCGCGTCTCCGACGACGTGAAGCTCGCCGTGAAGGCCGGCGCCGACGTCCTGGTGATCGACGGGATGGAGGGCGCGACGGGGGCCTCGCCGGAGGCGCTCCTGGACCACACCGGCATCCCGACGTTGTCGGCGCTCTGCGAGGCCGTGCGATCGCTCGAAGAGATGAAGGCGTTGGGAGATGTGCAGGTGATCGTGTCAGGCGGGATCAAGAACGGTGTGGACGCGGCGAAGGCGCTCGCGCTGGGTGCCGACGCCGTCTCCATCGGCACCGCGGCGCTGATCGCGCTCAATTGCAACGCTCCGCTCTACCTGGGGGACTACGAGAAGCTCGGGGTGAAACCGGGGTTCTGCCATCACTGCCACACGGGCCGCTGCCCGGTCGGGATCACCACTCAGGATCCAGACCTGATGCAGCGGCTGGAGATCGACGAGGCGGCCGACCGGGTCTTCAACTTCCTGCAGTCCATGACCATGGAGATGCAGATGCTCGCCCGCGCGTGCGGGAAGAACGATGTCCACGACCTGGAAGCCGAGGACATGCGGGCGCTCACGTTGGAGTCCTCACTGATCACTGGCATCCCCCTCGCGGGGACCGATTTCGTGCTGACGCCTGAGGCCATCGCGGACCGCGTGGCCGAGCGCCTGTCCGTCGATCGAAGCGATCGAGGGCCGGCGTGACGTTCGTCATCAGGTGTCCCAACTGCGGCCCGCGCGAGGCGCTCGAGTTCGCCTACGGCGGCGAGACCACGCGGCGTGCCGGTCCGGACGCCGACGACCGGGAGCTGGCCGGCTACCTCTACTTCCGCCGCAACGTGAACGGTTGGCAGACCGAGTGGTGGCTGCATCGCGATGGGTGCTGCAGGTGGTTCCTCGCCGAACGGCACACCTCGACGAACGAGATCCGGCGGACGTTCTGGCCGTCGGAGCGTGAGGAGGCTCCGGCGTGACGCACCGGCTCGCGGAGGCACCGGGAGAAGGCATCCGTCGCGATGGCCCCGTCACGATCGTCTTCGAGGGCCGGAAGATCGCCGCGTTCGACGGTGACTCCGTCGGCTCGGCGCTGGCCGCCGCGGGCATCACGATCACCGCCCGATCCTTCAAGTACCACCGTCCGCGCGGCCTGATGTGCATGACGGGGTCGTGTGCGAATTGCTTGATGCAGATCGACGGGATCCCGAACGTTCGTGCGTGCATCGAGCCGGTGCGCGACGGCATGCGCGTCGAGCGTCAGAACGCTTGGCCGTCCGCCGGCCGGGACATCCACGGCTGGCTCAACACGTTCTCGTTCATGATGCCGCCGGGGTTCTATTACAAGGTGTTCCAGCGCCCCCGCTGGGCGTGGCAGATGGTCGAACCGTTCATCCGTTCGAAGGCCGGGTTGGGCAAGGTGCCGCGGACCGAGGACCACGATCCCCGCGAGGTGGTGAACCTCCACGTCGACGTCTTGGTGATCGGCGGCGGCCCGGCCGGACTGGCCGCGGCCGCCGAGGCGGCCGCGGCGGGGGCCGATACGCTCCTGCTCGAGCAGCGGGGCGAGACGGACGCAGAGG
>CAZDXK010000013.1:0-16239 GCA_964509215.1 uncultured Actinomycetes bacterium
CGACCGGCGCGCAGAACGACCTGGAGCGCGCGACACAGGTGGCGCGCGCGATGGTCGCCGAGTACGGCATGAGCGAGAAGGTCGGCCCGCTCTCGCTCGGCCAGGAAGACGCGAACTCCATGTTCAACGCGCCCAAGATCTCCGGGCAGACTGCCGAGCTGATCGACCAGGAGGTCAATCGGCTGTTGAACCAGGCGCACGACCGCGCGGAGCGGATCTTGATCGAGCGACGAGACCTGCTGAACCACCTGTCCGCGCTGCTCCTGGTCACGGAGACGATGGATGGGACGGACCTGGAGGCGTATGCCACCGGGACCAAGCCCATCCCGGATCCTGCGTCGGTGCAGCCGAACGGGAAAGCGCAGGCGCCGATCCACCACGAGGCCACGGTCTCCACGCACGGCGGCATCACGCCCCCCACGCCGCCCATGCCGGGCCGCTAGTCCATCTCAGACTACGGACCGTGCTCGTCGTGATCGCCGTGGTGGGCGTGATCGTGCCGCGGCGACTCCCCCGACACCGTCAGGTCGTAGCGATCCCTCCAACGATCCAGGAACCGGTAGAAGTTCCGCTTCGACCACTTCGCTCGTTCCGCGGGCGGCGTCTGGAACCACATCCGATGCTCGTGACGTTCGACCGGCACGGGAACGACCACTGCTCGTAAGCCGAGGTCCTTGATGCGGAACGAGTACTCGATGTCGGCGGTGCGGTACCACCGGAACTTCTCGTCGAACAGGCCGGCCGACGTGAGGATCTCGCGTCGGAAGGCCATGCAGTAGCCCTCGATCGCGTCGGCCTCCGGGCCGTCGGTCGCGTCGAACTCGCGGAGGTCAGGGGTCACGATGCCGAACGGGCCGCAGACGCCGATCGTGGGGTCGCCGAGCGCGGCCTCGAGCGGACCGATGACGTCTCCCGTCGCCTCGACTGAACCGTCCATCGCCAGCACGACACGGCCCCGTGATCGCTTCAGTCCGGCGTTGCGCGCCGCGCCCCAACCGGTGCCGCCCTCCAGGGGAACGACCTCGACGCCTTCCCCCCAGGTGTCGTCCGGCTCCCCCGTGACGTCGGCGACGACGTACTGGACGTCTCGGCCCCCCGCGTGCGTCCGCAACGAATCGATCGCGCGGCGCACGTCCTCCGGCCATCCTTCGACGACCCAGTGGATCGACACGTCGGCGCTGGCGGGTTCGTCGAGGACCGATGCGACGTCGCGGGGCCGTAAGGGGGCGTTCGCCGTGGGGACGTCGATCGGCTCCAACCGCCAGCCGCCGGGCTCGTCGACGACCGACCATCCCATCCCGGCGATCCGGTCGCGCAGCTCGTCAGCGCCCGAGAAGTCCTTGGCCGCGCGCCGCTCGGCGCGCTCGGTGGCCAGGTCCCGAACGTCTTGCGGCGCGTCACTCATGCGCTTACGCCTCCGACGAGGCTTCGCGGCCTCGATGTGGCTAGGCGGTCGCGGCCTTGGTGGCGCTGCGCAGCCGCGCCGCCATCTGTTGGAGCGTCTTCAGGGCGATCGACGGATGCTCGGCCATGAGCCCGCGGAAAACCCATTCCGTGAGCCCCAGGAGCTTGACGTCGGTCTTCGCTGTGACGGTGGCGGTCCGCGGTCCGCCGTCGAGGAGCGCGATCTCGCCGAAGAAATCCCCGGGGCCGAGCGACGCCTTCTTCCGTCCGCCGATCGAGACGTCCGCGGTCCCGTCCAGGATGACGAACAGCCCGACGCCGGGCTCGCCCTCTCGCGCGATGACCGTTCCCACACGGTGCGAGATCTCGCGCACGACGCGGGCGATCGTCTGGAGGTCGCGTTGCGAGCAATCGGCGAAGAGAGGCACCTTGGCGAGCCGGGTCACGGACTCCTTCGTCGTCACGACTCTCTCCCCTCCACGGCGCGGCCCCGTCGGCCGGGACCGTCGATCTTCCGGCCGAATCCTAACCCGGACGGCCGTCGCTCAGTCCACCCGCCACGTGTCCCAGTACGTCGCGGGGTCGAACTCCAGCCCGTCGGCGATCGCCGCGGCCTCGATCGAGGCCTTGAAGTCATCGGTGCGCGCCACGCCGAACCAATGATCCTGCGCGTAGTCATGCAGGATCTCGACGAATCGATCGATGCCGAACAGATCCGTCAGGTTGGCGAGCAGACATCCGCCCCCGCTGTAGACAGTGTGGTACTCGAACGGATGCGCCATCCAATAGCCCATGTCGTTCGTGATCCGAGCGTCGCTCGACGGCCATCGGAAGGACGCGCACTTCTTCCATCCACCGAACGGCAGGTAGGACGTCCAGGTGGCGAACGACTCGTCGAGCCACGGAGACGAGAACTGGTCGTCTCCGACGATCCCGTACCAATACTGATGGCCGAGCTCGTGCGAGATCGTGATCTTCCCCGGGTTCGTGAAGATGATCGTCGGGTACTCCATGCCCCCGAACGTCGCGAAGGTCGTGAGGACGACGTCCATCTCCGGATACGGGAACGTGCCGAACCCTTCGGAGTACGCATCCAGCGAACGTACGGAGTACCCGAGAGCCTTCTCCGCGGCCCTGCGCGTCAGGTCGTGCGGCCGGTACGACACGACGACCGTGGTTCCACGGGACCGATCCCGGACCGTCGCCAGCCTGCCCGCCGCCCACTCGAAGTCGCGTACGTCGCGCGCGACGTACGTGGTGATCCGCCGAGCGCCGTCGGTCTGGGACGCGACCGCGGTGCCGGTCGTGGGCGTACGGAGGGCGGCAGGGACGTTGAGGGTCACCTGATAGTCACCGACGATCGAGTAGAAGCTCTCCCCCAGATCCACGAAGGGGTCGAGATGCCAGCCCAGTTCGTCGTGGACCGCGAGCGTCGGCAGCGCCGTCCCCAGCAGCGCCAGCCCTCCGTGATACCCGAAGCGATCGTTCCGTTTGGGGAGGTCGATCGTCACGCGCATCGAGATCGTGGTGCGCTCGCCCTGTGCGAGCGGCGCGTCGAGGTCGACGGGAAGCGCCGTGCACCGGCGGGAGAGGTTGCCGGCCCTGCCGCCGTTCATCTCTGCGACCGCGATCGCCTGTGCGTCGCAACCCTTCACGCCGTTGGACCACATCCGGAGCCAGATCGTCGTGAGCGGCTCGGCCTCGAGGTTCGTGAATGTGATCGACTCCCTTCCGCGCCACACGTGCCCCACGGAATCACCGCGGAGCGAGACGACGTATGAGGGCTCACCGGGGTTGCGGATCACCGGGATCGCGGCGCCCGCCACCGCCGCCGTTGCCGCTGCTGTTGCCGCGGCGGTTGGGGACGGGATCAGGAACGTCAGCCCCAAGGGGATCGACAGGAAACGTCGGAGGCTCATGGCGGTCGAGTCTACTCACGGGGGTAGAAACACCTGTGCTAGCGTCCGCGACCAACCGCACGAGGAGGGGACGCCATGCCCGCGACCACACGTCGACAGTTCCTGCGCCGCGGCGGTGTCCTGGCTGCTGCGGGCATGGTGAGCCCGGCCGCGATCCATCGAGCGCTGGCTGCCGCGTCCGATGCGAAGCTTCGTGCTTCGCAACGGAGCCGTCCTCACGTTCGATGGACGGAAGGAGCCCGCGACGTGCCTCGCGGTCCGGGATGGCCTCATCGTCTACGTGGGCTCGGACGCGGGCGCAGCAGATCTGATCGGGCCGTCCACCGAGGTCATCAACCTCAGGGGTCGAGCCGTGATGCCGGGCATCCAGGACGCCCACATGCACCCACTTTCTGCGGGTCAGTCCCTGCGTCAATGCAGCCTGGACTACCTCCAGTTGACACTCGACGAGATGCGGGACCGCATCACCGTGTGCCTGGACCAAACGCAAGAGGAAGAGCCCGACGGCTGGCTGCGTGTCAGGTTCTGGGACTACCAAGCGATCCAGCCCCCCGGGACCGTTCCCACCAAAGCCGACCTCGACGTGCTGGACACGGCGCGGCCCATCCTGGTCCACTCGCTCGACGGTCATACCGCGCTCGCGAACACCCGAGCGCTCGAGATCGCGGGCGTGACCGCGTCGACGCCGGATCCACCGGACGGGGAGATCATCCGTGACGCCAACGGCGAGCCGACGGGACTGCTCGAGGACTCAGCGATCGGCTTGGTCTCCGGCGAGATACCCGCCCCGTCGGTGGAGCAGAACGCCCGGGCGTTGCGGGCTGCGCTCCGCCGCATGAACCGCCTCGGCATCACGTCGTTCATGAACGCCAGTTCGGACGAGAGCTCCCTGGCTGCTGCGGCGTCGCTCCGGGACGCCGGCAGGCTGACCGCGCGGGCGCAGTACGCGCTGACGGCCTCGGCCGAAGAGCTGCAGGATCCGGTCACGCTCCTGGGCTCGCTCGAGGCGATGCGGACGCCGCACGTGGGCGGTCTGCTCTCGGCCCCGACGGTGAAGCTGTTCCTCGACGGCGTGATCGAGTTCCCGACCCAAACGGCCGCGTTGTTGAAGCCGTACCGGGAGAACACCGGGACGGACGAGCATCCGCACTGGGAACCGGGCGACTCGTCGGGGCCGACCTACTTCGATCCGGAGGTGGCGAACCCCGGGATCGCGGCGCTCGATGCGGCCGGGTGGCAGGTGCACGCGCACGCGATCGGCGACCGGGCCGTCCGTACCGCGCTCGACGCGTTCAAGCATGCGCGCGACGTGAACGGCGACACGGACAACCGCCACACCGTGGCGCACGTGGAGCTGGTCCACCCTGACGATCTCGGACGGTTCGCGGAGCTGGGAGTCCTGGCGTGCATGCAGATGCAGTGGGCCGAGCTCGATTCGTACACGGTCGACTACGTGAAGCCGTACCTCGGGATGCGTCGGTGGCGCTACCTCTACCCGTCGGGAAGCATCGCGGATCAGGGCGGCACGCTGACGGGCGGCAGCGACTGGCCAGTAGATCCGCTGTACCCGTTCCGCCAGGTCGAGATGGCCGTGAACCGCGAGGGCGACGAGATCTATCCGTACTACCCCGGTCCGCTGCAAGCGCAGGAGCGTATCCGCAGACGCGCGTCACTGCGGATGCACACGGCGAGCTCGGCCTTCCAGATGCACCAGCTCGCGTCTACCGGCACCATCGAGGTGGGGAAGAAGGCCGACGTGATCGTGTTGGACCGGGACGTGGAGAGCGTTCCGCTCAAGGACGTCTCCACGGCCGAGGTCCTGCTCACGCTCCTGGACGGCACCGTGGTCCACCGGTCGAAGCACCTCTGAGTTTCGACGCTCTGCGGTTGGACTTCACGAGTGTGGGTGGTGGCACGAGCCTGGTCGACAAGGTCGCCCCCTCGACCCGTCGGCGCCACACGCGCAGAATCTGAGTGATGGCGATCTCGGAACCTCAGGCGCTGGGTCCCGGCCGCCGGCGCGCCTCACCCCGGCTGGCTTGGTGGCTCTTCGCCGTGGGGTTCATCGGGCTCGCCGCGTCGTTCATCTTCCGGGTGATCAACGACAGACCCACCTCGGTGTCCGACGTCACCCAACCGCTCGGGTTCCTCGCGATCGGCATCGCCGGCCTCGCGATCGTGACACGTAAGCCGGAGAACGCGGTCGGCTGGCTGTACCTGGGGATCTGGCTGGGGGTCGGTCTCATGCTCGCCTTTAGCGGCGAGTACGGGTACTGGGCAACGATCACGCACCCTGGAGCTCCCGGCGGAACGTTCGCTGTCTGGCTCGGCAACTGGTCGTGGGTGCCGATCCTGGGCATCCTGCTTACCTGGACGTTCTTACTCTTCCCGGACGGGCATCTGCCCTCGCCGCGGTGGCGCCCGGTCGCGTGGGCATCGGCGATGGTCACGGTCCTGTGGTCGGTCGCGTTCGCGCTCCAGGGCCACGACTACACCGATGCCGCGGGCCGATCCGCGCCCAATCCGTACGCGATCCGTTCGCTGGTCCCGTTCTTCGATACGGCGCGGACCGTGTTGGCGTTCGTGTTCTTCGTGCTGGTGGCTTCCTCGATCGCGTCCCTGGTCGTGCGATTCCGTCGCAGCCACGGCGACGAGCGGCAACAGGTGAAGTGGCTCATCCTCGCAGGCAGCATCTTCTTGGTGTTCCTTGCGGTCCCGGTGGAACACGGGAGCGGAGGTGTGGCGGATGACCTGCTCGGGATCTTCCTGGCGCTGATCCCCGCATCCGTGGGCATCGCGGTCTTGAAGTACCACCTGTACGACATCGACGTCGTCATCAAGAAGACCGTGGTGTTCACGGTGGTCGCGTCCGTGCTGACGGCCCTCTATCTGGGCGTGATCGCGCTCGCCACCGTCGGGACGGTCTCCCGGATCGTGGTCGGCATCGTGCTCTTGATCGTGACGTTCAACCCCGTGCGGCGAACGGCGCGCTCGCTCGCGGACCGGCTGGTCTACGGCAGGCGGGCGACTTCGTATGAGGTGCTCGCGGATTTCTCCGAGCACATGGCGGAGACGTATGCGACCGACGACGTGCTTCCACGGATGGCGCAGATCCTTGCGGGTGCCACGGGCGCCACCAGGGCCACCGTGTGGTTGCTGGTGGGAGGAGAGCTCCGGCCGGCCGCCACCGTTGGGGGGGAGCCGCCCCGAGCGGTCGCCTCGCCTGGAGACACGTTGCCGGAGATCCTCGACGACGTCGTCGTCGAGGTTCGGCATCACGGAGAGCTGCTCGGCGCGCTCTCGGTCACGACTCCTCCGAACGATCCGCTGGATCCCGCACGTCGGAAGCTGGTCAGCGACCTCGCGTCGCAGGCCGGTCTGGTGCTCCGCAACGTTCGATTGATCGAGGAGCTCAAGGCGTCCCGGCAGCGCCTCGTCGCGGCGCAGGACGAAGAGCGTCGCCGGCTCGAACGGAACCTGCACGACGGCGCGCAACAACAACTGGTCGCGCTGAGCGTCAAGGTGCGCCTCGCGCAACAGCTCACGACCCGCGATCCGGAACGGGTGACCGCGATGCTCGAGGACGTGCAGACGGACGCGAGCGACGCACTCGAGAACCTCCGCCAGCTGGCACGCGGGATCTACCCGCCGCTGCTGGCCGACAAGGGGCTGGTGGCAGCGCTCGAAGCTCAGGCCCGGCGGGCTCCACTGCCCGTACGGATCCGCGGCGAGGGCGTGGGGCGATTCGGCCAGGACGTCGAGGCAGCCGTGTACTTCTCGTGCCTGGAGGCCTTGCAGAACGTTGCCAAGTATGCGGAAGCGACCCAGGCCGAGCTCGTCCTGTCGAACGGAGGCGGCGTGCTCCAGTTCGAGGTCCGCGATGATGGGGTCGGCTTCGATCCGGCGAGCACCGGCTACGGGAGCGGTCTCCAGGGGATCGCCGATCGCCTGGCCGCACTCGAGGGATCGGTCGAGATCAGCAGCGCCGTGGGACGCGGGACCACCGTGACCGGGCGCGTTCCGTTCGAGACCTCCGGCTGAGCGTCAGCTCTCGGAACAGGAGGGGGTGACCGATCGGTCACGGACCGGCCGACCATGCAGGGTCAACGTCGTCGCCCGGGTCGTCGGTAAGCACGAAGGACCGCCCAGACGGGCGGCCCTTCTGAACTGCGGTGTTCTTCGTCGCGGGGACAGGATTTGAACCTGTGACCTCTGGGTTATGAGCCCAGCGAGCTACCGGACTGCTCCACCCCGCACGACGATGCTATCGGCCACCTCCACGACCGACAAGCGGCCCGCACGGTGGACGACAGCATCCCGGAACGTCGCCTGCTCATCGGAGGCCGTCGGCCCCGCCGCCGCGAAGCTGACCACTTCGCTTCCTCCCGTCGACGGGCGTTCGCCTGAACGCCTCCCCCTCTTCCTTGGGTGTTCAGTTGTCGGCCTCCGGGCGGTCCTCGTCGCTCTCTAGCGTGAACACACCGCCCGAGTCGGGCGGTAAGCGACCACGAAGGAGGGGCCTCATGGCACGGATCCATCGCCGCATCGCAGTGTCCAGCATCGCCTTGCTCGCCGGTTCGACCCTGTTCGCACCAGGCCTCGCGACCGCCGCCCCGACGAACATCGGGCCGAGCACCGTGACTGCGCCCTACGTCCTCCCCGTACCACCAGGGGTCGAGACGACCTCGATCTTCACCGTTTCCGACGCTCTTGCTGCTGACAATGGCTACGAGATGACCGGCATCCCCGACGGTCTCGGTGCTGTGCAGCAAGGCAACAAGATCGTCGTGTATATGAATCAAGAGCTCGGTCAGACGCAGGGCACCGTTCGCAGTCACGGTCAGGCCGGTGCCTTCGTCTCGCGTCTGCAGATCAGGCCCGGCGATCTGCGTGTCAAAGACGGTTCCGACTGGATCGACCCAGGGGTCCAGTACTGGGATTACTTCAACAGCACCTACGCGGCCGCGCCGGACGCATACATCGCAGGCAGCTCGGCAGATCTGCCGGCGTTCGCTCGCTTCTGCTCGGGCGATCTCACCGAGGCAGGCCAACTGTTCAACCCCGCCACCGGCGCCGGATACGACGGCGCCCTGTACTTCGCGAACGAGGAGGCGGGCCCCGAAGGCCGGGTCTTCGCGGTGAAGAAGAGCGGCAAGACGTGGCAGCTTCCACGACTCGGCCTCTTCTCCTGGGAGAACACCCTTGCCGCCTTCAACACGACCGACACCACCGTCGTGATGGGGAACGAGGACCAGTCTGGTCCGTCACCCACGACGAACCTGAGCCAGCTGTGGGTGTACACCGGAACCAAGAAGACGTCCGGAAACGTCGTGACCAGAGCCGGGCTCACCAACGGCACCAACTTCGTCGTTCGGATCGGCGGTGGCCCGCTGAACGATCCGGGCGTCCGTGCGCTGATCGCGGCGGATCCCGACGGCAAGATCGACTTCGATCTGTCCGAGGTGGACTGGAACCAGTCCGGTGCCGACCAGAATGCGGAGGCTCTCGCCGAGGGCATGTCGCTCAACCGTATCGAGGACGGCGAGTTCGATCCGTTCGACAAGAACGTCTACTACTTCCTCACGACCGAGGGATCGGCGGAAGCGGGTGCCGTGCCATCGCGTGACGGTGGCGGCCTCTGGCGGCTGACGTTCCACGACATCGAGGATCCCCTCCTGGGCGGCACGCTCGAGCTCCTGCTCGACGGCACCGAGTCGATCCCCGACTCGGTCGATGGGCCCGAGAGCAAGCTCAACAAGCCCGACAACATGACGATCGACCAGCACGGCAACGTCCTCATCCAGGAAGATCCGGGCAGCAACGCCCACATCGCGCGGATCGTGGCGTACCGGATCGAAGACGGTGCGCTGGGTGTCGTGGCGCGGTTCGACCCGGCGCTCTTCTCCGGCGCTACGCCCCTCACGATCGACGAGGAGTCGAGCGGGATCATCGACACCGAGAGCCTGCTGGGCGCGGGGACGTTCCTCTTCGACGCACAGGTGCACTCGAGCACAGGCCTCGACAACCCCGCCACACAGGTCGAGCATGGCCAACTCCTCAAGCTCTTCGTCCCGAGCTGGGAGGATGTCTACGGCGACGAGGCGTGAAGGGATGAAGAGACGACCGAAGAACTGAGCGAGTCGTTCCTCCCAATACCGCTTTGACCGACCTGGCGAGACGCGAACGAGCGACGCTCGAGGCCGAGGGCCCGCCGCCGTAGGCGGCGGGCCCTCGTGCGTCTCGCCATCTACCCTAGGGCTCCGATCGGGAGCGTGGGAGGCATGAGGTACATCGAACGTCAGGCGGCCCGGCTGCTCGTGCTGTCACCCGAGGAGAGCGTCCTGCTGCTCCACCTCGACCCCCAACACACCGACCCGTTCTGGGTTACACCGGGGGGAGGTCTCGACGATGGGGAGACACACGAAGAGGCCGCGATCCGCGAGCTCTACGAGGAGGTAGGTCGCGCCGATCTCGAGATCGGTCCGTGCCTTTGGCTCCGTCGCATCGAGTTCACGTGGGAGGACTGGTACGTCAAGCAGGACGAGCGCACCTATCTGGTTCGCGCTCCCGAGGCGTTCGAACCCGTCGTCATCCATCCGGACCTGGAGCCGATCGTCGGCAGCGGGTGGTTCGGACCCGACGCCTTGCGTGGCCTGACCGAAACCGTCTACCCCGAGGACCTCGCGACACAGCTCACGAACTTGTTGCGCGACGGGCCGCCTTCCGCGCCGATCCGTTTGCCCGACTCGGTCGAGTCGGCGTCTACCGCTTCTTGCGGCGGAGCGGACGCTCACCTCGGTTGACCTCGGTCAGGAAGACGTCCACGTTCGCGAGCTTCTCCAGGAGGCGATCGATGCGACCGTTGGGATCGGGGTCGGCATCGACCGGCTCGGTCAGCTCCTCCCGCGTCATCTGATCAGGGGCGACGAGCGCGTGTAGTCGTACGGCTCCCTCGAGGTCCGGCGACGTCCGCTTCAGCCGGGCACAACGCCGTCGCGCTGCCGATCGCCGCCGGTGTGTTCGAGCCCGCCGTCGGACTCGTGCTCCGTCTCGAGATCGCAGCGTTCTCGATGTCGGTTTGAGCTTCATCGTCGCGATGAACGATGCTCACACCTCCTCGCTCGCCCCTTCACAACCTGTTCACGGCGGATCCTTAGGTTCGGTTCATGGCAGACCTGAGGAGGAGGCGAGGACCATGAGCGGCGATTACGGCCTCTGGCCACTCGTCGTCTTGAACTCGGTGATCCTCGTCGTCTTCGCGTTCAGCTTCATCCGACCGAAGACACGGCAAGAGTGGACCGCGATGGGGGCGTTTTCCGCGTTCATCGTGGCGCTCTTCACCGAGATGTACGGGCTCCCGTTCACCGTCTACCTCTTGAGCGGCTGGCTCGGCAGCAGGTTCCCAGCCCTCACGGCGACGCACGCGGACGGGCACCTGTGGAACGACCTGATCGGTTGGCGATGGGACCCGCATCTGAGCCCGTTCCATTTCGGTAGCTACGCGCTGATCGGCTTCGGGATGTGGCTGATCGTGAAGTCGTGGGGTGTGCTCTGGAGGGCTCGCCGAACCAACAGCCTCGCAGTGACCGGCCCTTACGCGAGCGTGCGACACCCCCAATACGTCGGGTTCCTCCTCGTGATGGCGGGCTTCCTGCTGCAGTGGCCGACGATCCCAACGCTCTTGATGTTCCCGATCCTGGTCTGGGTGTACCGGCGGCTGTCCCTCTCGGAGGAAGGGTCTGTCCGAGCCACGTTCGGCTCTGCCTGGGACGCCTACGCGAAGCGGACTCCTCGGTTCGTGCCCGAGATCCGTTCCGCCGCCGCCCGACGTGGGGCGGGGCACGCGCACATCGCTTGAAGGGGGTTCGAAGATGAAGCGACAGACCGATGTAGAGATCCACGGCGGTCATGCCGGGCACGGTGGCATGTCGCCAGAAGGTAATGACGGCGAGACGCACGAGCAGGCTGCACGGAAGGAGGATGGACCATGATCTGGACACTGACGATCCTCGGGGCGATCGCGGTCGGGGTGATCGCGGCGTTCATCGTGAGCGACTTCTTCGGCTCGAAAGCGCTCGGCGGTCTGATCGGCACGGGGTCCATCGTTGTCGTTCTGTTCATCGCGGCGGTCTTCGCCACTACGTCCGCTCCCACGTCGACCATGGGCTTCTCGCACGCCCAGCTGGAGGCCGACCGCCAGATGACGCGGGAGATGGCGGTCGCGGTCGATCCGGGGATGCAGGCGCTGATGGCACAGGACGGCATGCTCCAGCGGTCGGCCGACCCCGCCTATGTCCGCGCCCTGGAGGAGCACATCCGGCAGTTCGACCGCATGCTTGGCCAGGTGCCGTAGGCCCTCGCCCGCAACCCGTTGACGTCTCCCGCGTGCGTCAGCCGCTCTGCCGCTCGACGGTAGCGTTAGCTACGACATCCTGTCGGAGGACCCGTAGGCTCCGGGACCTTCGGACCGTACGACCAGGTCGTCCAAACGCCTACGATGCCCCGGTAGGGCGCGAGCGCATCATGGAGGTGATCGAGATGGCCGAACACCAAGAGGTCGTGGGCCGTCTCCGAAAGATCGAAGGCCAGATCACGGGTATCCGGAAGATGTACGAGGACGAGCGGTACTGCACCGACGTCCTCGATCAACTGTCCGCGGCGCGGAAGGGCCTCGAGGCGGCGGCGCTCGTCATCCTCGAGAACCACGTGAACGGCTGCGTCAGAGACGCGATCGAAGGCGGTGAAGGCGAGGCCAAATCCCACGAGATGCTGGTCGCGATCCGGCGGTTCGTAAGGAGCGTTTGACATGAGACGCCGACACGGAGCGGTTACGCTCACGACGCTCGTCCTGCCGGCTCCGGTCGGGCGAGCGTGGGCACACGAGGGTGAGGAGGACGTGCCGGCACGAGATTCCGTCCAGGAAGCGATCGCGATCGTCGGGCTCATCGTCTACGCGACCGTGCAACCGGTCGCCTCACACATCGGGATGTGATGGCCATGCGAACGCGACCCATCGTCCTGTTTTGGGGAGCCACCGCCGGGGCGGTCCTGTTCCTCGGAGCGGCGTGGACGACCCTCGGCCGGGCGTTCTCTCCCGCCGGCTCGTCCCTCGACGCAGCGATCCTCGGCGTCGCCGCGATCGGACTCCTCGTCTCCGTCTTCATCTCCGGACGGATCGTCCTGGTGACCGCTCGTGTTCAACGGCGCCGAGCGAAGAGGTGATCAGATGGGTGCCGCGACGATCCTGGTTGTCGACGACGAGCGGAAGATCCGCGATCTTGTCCGTTCTTACCTCGAACAGGAAGGCTACTCGGTGCTGCTCGCCGAGACCGGCGAGCGAGCGCTGGAGACCGCAGCCCGCCTGCCCATCGACCTCGTCGTGCTCGACCTGATGCTGCCCGATCTGTCGGGCGAGGAGGTTGCGCGATCTCTGCGGACCACGTCGAACGTCCCGATCATCATGTTGACCGCGCGCGCCACGGAGGACGACCGGGTCGCCGGCCTCGCACTCGGTGCCGACGACTACCTCGTCAAGCCTTTCAGTCCACGGGAGCTCGTGGCGCGGGTGGCAGCCGTGCTCCGAAGGGCGAGCGGCGGTGCCTCTTCGGAGAGGCTCTCGTTCGACGACGGGGCGCTCGTGGTCGATCGGGACGCCCGAGAAGTGGCCGTCGGAGGTGAGCCCGCCGAGCTGACCAGGAGCGAGTTCGACCTCCTGTACGCGCTCGCATCGCGGCCGGGGCGTGTCTTCTCCCGCTACGAGCTCGTCTCGAGGATCCAGGGGTTCGACTACGAGGGGTACGAGCGGACGATCGACGCGCATGTGAAGAACCTCCGGAAGAAGCTGGGCGACCCGGCCGGAGCCCCCCGGTTCGTCGTCACGGTGACCGGCGTCGGCTACAAGCTCGGGGCGAAGACCGATGCGTAGGTCGTTCGCCCTTCGGCTGACGGTCGCGTTCGGGGGCGCGGGTCTGGCCGGGGCGCTCGTCACCGCGGTCCTCGTGAACGCGGCGTTCGGGGGTCGATTCTCGAGCTACTTGTCGGAGCAGCGAGCAACGAGGGATCGACAGCTCGTCGCGACGTTGGCGGACTCCTACACGAAGATGCAGGGTTGGGATCCCCTGGATCTGGGGACCGTCGCGTCGCTCGCCCTGATGGATGGGGGGACGCTCGAGATCCAGGACCCGTCCGGGCGAACGATCTGGCGAGCCTCAGCCGAGTCGATCGGCAGTCACATGGGGGCGGCGCATCGCGAGATGATGGGCTCCGGTCAGCTCGGCCCCGAGCGCCGCCTTCCGGTTGTCGTGGACGGCACGACGGTCGGCTACGCGGTGGTTCGCTTCCCCGAAGCCGGCGTGCTTCCCGCCGACTCCGCCTTCCGCGGCTCGGTGAATCGGCTCGTGATCCTCGGGGCGATCGTTGCCGGCATCCTGGCGCTCGTCCTTGGGCTGATCTTCGGCCGGGGGGTAACGGCGCCGGTCCGGGATCTGACCGATGCCGCACGGACGCTTGCCTCCGGCGACCGCTCCACCCGGGTCCGGGTGCGGGACGAGCGAGGCGAGTTCGGCGAGATGGCACGGGCGTTCAACTCGATGGCGGTAGCCGTGGACGAGGAGGACCGGCTGCGCCGTCTCTTCGCGAGCGACGTCGCGCACGAGATCCGGACCCCTCTCGCCATCCTTCGCTCACAGGTCGAGGCGATCCAGGACGGCGTGCAGGCGCCCACGGCGGAGGCGATCGCCTCGTTGCACGAAGAGGTGCTCCGGCTCGGCCGGTTGACGACCGATCTGGAAACGCTCGCGTCGACCGACGCGGTGGCGTTCGCGCTGAAGCGAGAGCCGGTCGAGCTCGGCGTGATCGTCAGGGAGGTCTTGCTCGAGTTCGCCCCCTCGTTCGAAGACCGGAGCGTGCAGCTCGCATCGGCGATCGATGGCGCCGTGATCGAGGGCGACGAGACGCGGCTGCACCAGGTCGTCGCGAACCTCGTATCGAACGCGCTGAAGTTCACGCCCGCAGAGGGACGCGTCGACGTCGCTCTTCGGAGGGAGGGCCCGCACGCGCTCCTCCGCGTGACCAACACCGGTCCGGGGATCCCCTTCGACGAGCTCCCACACGTGTTCGACCGGTTCTTCCGTGGCCGCGACGTGCGCGCTGGAGGATCCGGCATCGGACTCTCGGTCGTCCGCACCCTCGTCGAGGCGCACGGCGGCTCGGTCGGCGCGGACAGCCGACCCGGCAATCTGACCAGCCTCGAGATCCGACTCCCGCTCGCCTCACAGCTGGAGCACGCGGGCTTCACCACCTCTTCACGACTGCCGGATATCTTCGGATCAGTTGTCGAAGGAGGTGCACGGTGAAGAAGGGACGTTGGATCGCAGCGGGGGTCTCGGCCACGCTCGTTGGAGCGCTGGCGTTTGGTCTCGGTGCAGCGCAGGCGAACTCGTCGGGTTCCCCCGTCACGGGCGGAACGAGGCAGACGGGTGCGACGTTCGAGGCCATGCATGCGTCGATGCACCCGTCGTCGGGCGATCAGGGCTCGGCGCAGTGCCAGGCGATGCACGACCAGATGGACCAGATGATGGGCGGCGACATGGGATCCGGCATGATGGGTTCCGGCTCCGGGATGATGGCCGGCCAGGTTGGCGACATGATGGGCGGCTCCGGCGACCAAGCCGGCGGCCCGATGGCATCTCACCACGGATCCGGCTCGGATGGCACCTAGGAGGTAACGACGATGATGGACTGGGGAACGGGCGGCGGCAGCTGGTGGGGCATCTCGATGATGCTGCTGTTCTGGATCGGACTGATCGTGACGATCCTGTTCGTGTTCCGGGCGAGCGATGGAGGGCGCGATCGCGATCACCGACGGGATGCCCCGGAACCCGGCGCGCACCAGATCCTCGATGCACGGTTCGCACGGGGAGAGATCTCGAAAGAGGAGTACGAGGACCGCTCGAAGGTCCTTTCAGGAAAACCCTGACCTTGGGCCGCGTCTGAACAACACGCCCGGACGAGCGGGCGTGTTGTTCGCTCGTCGGGGCCGCGCCCAACGAAGTGATCCGGCGGCCAACCGATCGCCACGGGGCCGGTCCCGTACGGTGATATCGCGCGGGGAGATGCTCAGCATGAACTGGCATGACGAACCACCAGCGTCGACGGGTGGAGGGACAATCGTCGGCCCGGTCCCGTTCAACCTGCGGCGCATCGGGGTCGTGATGGAGTCGGAAGCGGGCAACCTGCTCGAGGTGGAGGGTGTGCTGAACCCGGCCGCGGCGCGGGGGCCCGATGGCGAGCTCTACCTCTTCCCACGGCTCGTGTCGCGTGGCAACTACTCGCGGATCGGCGTTGCGCGGGTCCGATTCAGCGGCGACGGCAACCCGGTCGCGGCCGAACGCCTCGGGATCGCGCTGGAGCCGACCGCGGGGTACGAGCTAAGGGCCGATGGAGGCGGTTGTGAGGACCCGCGGATCACGTTCATCGAGCCACTGCAGCGCTACATCATGACCTATACCTCCTTCTCGTCCGACGGACCCCGGATCGCGCTCGCGATATCCGATGATCTCTTCCACTGGGAGCGCCTGGGGCTGGCGACGTTCGAGCCACATCACGGCCTGGACTTCAACGGGGTGAACAACAAGGACGCCCTCGTCTTCCCTGTCGCGGTGCCCGATCCGAACGGGCGACCCGCGATGGCGATGATCCACCGTCCGCTGTTTCCGGGCACCGACGCGGCGGAGATAGCTGCGGAGCCGACGGGGAGGGCGATCGACCTGGATCGAGAAAGCATCTGGATCGCCTACTGCCCGCTCGATATGGCTGGGATGGCCCCCAACCATCTGTGCCACTTCCGCTCACACCATCGCTTGGCGTCGCCGGCCGCACCGTGGGAGCGCCTGAAGATCGGCGGGGGGGCCCCGCC
>CAZDXK010000014.1:0-15894 GCA_964509215.1 uncultured Actinomycetes bacterium
AGTTCGACCCGAGCCGCTACGACCGCATCCTGATCTCGGTGGAACCGGCGGGATCGTCGCCTGACACCCCCGAGGTCGCCGTGTGGCAGACCGCGAGCTGACGGGCTCCGGGCGCGTAGCCGCCCGGCGCCCTAGATCTGGATCGCGCCGCGCACGGCCATGAACACCCCGACGCCGACGATCGCCGACGCCGAGAGCACCGGCACCAGCCGGCCCCAGAACGAGGACAGGCGGCTCGCCAAGGCCGCGCGCGCGCGGAGAGCTCCGAGGCTGATCACGATCAGCGCCAGGGCCAGGCCGACGCTGAACGCCAGGATGAGCCCGATCCCGTAGCCGACACGGTGCGCGTTGATGGCGCCGAGCATGACGATCAACGCGGTCGGCGACGGCAGGATGCCTCCGGCCAGCGCGAGCGCGAGCAGCCCCCTCTTGGACGTGAGGGACACGCCGTCGTGAAGGCCGTGGGTGTGACCATGATCGTGGTCGTGCCCCGTCGCGTGCTCGAGCTCGTGCGCTTCCTCGCGACGAGCGTCCGACCACGCGGCGAGCCGGCCGATCATCAGGTAGGCGCCGAGGCCGATCGCGACCACGCCGGACAGGAGCCCGAGCCACGGGTAGAGCGATTCGGGTCGGAACGTCCGCTCGAGCGTGATCACCAGGAGGCCCAGGCTGAGGACGGATGCCGTGTGCATCACGGCGACGGCCGAGCCGACGGCGACGGCCTGGCGAACCTTCGTCTCGGAGCCCACCATGTACGCCGCCATCAACGTCTTCCCGTGCCCGGGCAGGAGGGCGTGCCATGCGCCGAACGCCACGGCGAGCGCGAGCGCCGCCAGGACGAGCACGATCCCGCGGTTGCCGACGAGCGACGAGAACCCGCCGACGTCGACGCCCGCCGCCGTCGCCGCGTCGATCGCATCCGGGGGCCGCTCCGTCGTGCCGACGGGCACGCCGGGTGCGAAGGACGCCCGCATCGACGTGACGCGCAACGGACTCGAGAGGAGATCCTTCGGGTACGACAGCAGCTCGTCGCTCACGCTCTGGGCCGGTACGTCGGAACCGCGGATCCCCACGCCGTCCTCACCGACGACGGTGATCTCGCGCCAACCGATCTGATCGGCGCCGTTGTCGTCGCGGTAGACGATGTCCCCCGTCCGGTCGACGCGGGCCGCGAACAGTCCCTCGAAACGGAGGATCGACAGTCCGCCCTGCCCGTCGCGGAGGTTCGCCGCGGCGGAGCGAACCTCGAGCGATACCGGCTCACCGTCGACCGTCAGCGTGAGGTTCTCCACGAGCGCGGGCGCCTCGGCGTCCGCCCACGCCGCGGCTTCGAGTGCCGACACCGCTCCGTCGCCGTCCGTGTCGATCGACGGCATCTCCTGGAACGTCGGGATCTCCGCCATGTCGACGACGTAGTCGATCCGGATCTCCCCGGGGACGACGTGGATGCCGCTGTAGAGGTTGACCGTGAAGTTCCCGAGCGGGTGCGCGGATGCCGCCGTCGAGGGCCAGAGGACCGCGAGCGAGACCAGGGTGACGAGCGCGAGCCAACGTCGTGCAGCGCGTCTCATGCCTCAGCCCCGAACTTCGCGACTGCCGCCTGCGCGACGGGCGCGTACTGGATCGAGAAGTGCGGGTTGATGTCGAGCGCCTCTGTCAGGAGCCGGCTGGCCTCGGCGTCGTTGCCGAGCCTCAGCTGGATCATCCCCGCGTGGAACACGAACAGCGCGTTGCGGTACCCGAGCGCCATCGCTTTGCGCGCGTAGACGGAGGCCTCCGCATATCGCCCGTCGGCGTACAACGCCCACGCGTACGCGTCGGCCACGTGGACGCTGCGTCGCTTGGCCCACTCGGCACGAGCGGCCACCAGCGCCCCCAACGGATCGCCGTGGGCCGCGTCGAACAGCGCCATCTCCAGGTCGACGTTGACGCCGTTCGAGCGGAAGAGCTGCTCCTCGGCACGGACGAGCGCGTACTGTCGATCGGCCTCGTCCGCCCGGCCGGCCGCCGCGTACAGGTCGCCGAGCGCGATCACGTATTCGGGAGCAGGGTAGCGCGAGACGACGTCGGTGTAGCCGGCGATGGCCTCCCGCAGTCGTCCTCGCGCCCACGCCACCTTGGCGAGTCCGGCGAACGGCGGAACGTAGCTCGTGTCGGTCTGGACCCCTCGAGCGTATGCGGCTCGCGCTTGGTCGAGGCTCCCCTGGTTGAAGTAGAGCTCGCCGAGCTGGTAGCTCGCCCATGCGGAGTCTCCCGGCGTGCCCGCGATGTCGCGTGCGGCCTCCATCGCCTGGATCGCGCCGGGCACGTCGCCCATCAGCTCGCGCGCGTACGAGACCCGCGCGTAGGACGCCACACCGGGACGCGTGTCGACCATCTTCTGGAACGTCGCGAACGCGTCCCGGTACCGGCCGAGCTCCACCTGCGCGTCGCCGATCACGCCGTAGACGTTGCCGTTGTAGGGGTTGATAGCCTTCGCCTGCTCACCCCACCGCAGCGCACCGGCGAAGTCGTGCCGGGCCGCGGCGAGCGCGGCCATGCCCACCATGGCCGCGAAGTTGTCCTTTCGCTCCAAGCCCAGGGAGCGCCGAAGCACGCCATGGGCCTTCGGGTAGTAGCTGGGGTCGGCCGTCACGCGACCCTGTTGGACATACGCCAGGCCGAGCGACGCGAACGACTGCCAGTCCGTCGGCTCCACGCGGAGACGGGACTGGAGGTTCTCGATGATCTGCTCGAGCGACCCACCGATCGCGGGCGTGAGCAAGGTGTTCGCCGTGGCGGCGGTTGGCGTCTGTGCCCGGGCGCCGTCGTCGGTCGAGCGGAACAGACCGATGCCGCCCGCCACGAACAACGCAGCGGCGAGCACCGCAGCACCGCCGATCCGAGCCACTCGCTTCATGTCACTTGCTCCTCGTTGCTCCGTCGTGGGAGCGGGGTCCGGCCCGGAGGGCCGGACCCCGTTTCCCGATCCACGTCGATCAGTTGCGTTCGATCAGCTGTGCGGTGACGCGTCCGACCCGGAGAACGGGTAGGCCACGTACGGGAAGGCGTTCAGGAACGGAGCGTCGTTCTCGTCGACGCCGTCACCGATCGTGTTCGCCAGCGGCTGGGGGTTCGGCAGAAGGACGCCGAGCACCACCCGCAGCGAGACGTCGATGATGTCGTCGGACAGACGACGGCCGTTCGGGAACCCCGCCGTGTCGCCGCCGATCACGCCGAGGGTCGAGCAGCCGGTCGAGCACGGCGCGATGGCCGTGTTCAGACGCAGCATCTCGCTCGCCTTGACGTCCTCGGGCTGGTTCAGCGTCGGCACGCCGGTCAGGAAGACCTGGATCAGGTCCGCCCGCTGGATGCCGGGCGTGCCGTCGTCGGAGTCAGGGATCTCCGTGCCGTACACCGCGTTGAGGAGGCGCGGGAGCTCGGGGTCGTGGACGAGCGGCAGCGCCGCGCCGTCGGCCTTGGGCTTGGAGGAGTTGAAGTAATCCTTCAAGCCCACGGGCACGACGACCTCGTTCACGAGCGGACTACCCAGGCGGGAAACCTGGACGTTCCTGCCCTTGAACGACTGGCTGCCGTCGCCGTTGTCGATGCGCATGCTCGGACGCGATGCCGTGTTCCAGATCCCGATCGTCGACTCGCCACCCTTGGTGACGTCCTTCGTCGGGACCTGCAACGCGAACGTGTTCACGTTGAACCCGGCCAGCGAGTCGTCGCCGGTCTCCGAAAGGTTCGCCCCATAGAGGAGGTCGAACACGCGGAGGTCGAGGAAGAACGGGTCGTCGGACTGACCGACCCAGCTGTAGGACGGGTTCGAACCGCCGAACTTCTTCGTCGCGGCGTCGAACAGGTCGCTGTTGTAGTCCGGCATGGAGGCGCCGCCGACGTTGCTCGGAGCCACCTTCGCGTTGTGCAGGAGCCGGTTCTTGCCCCCGTTCGAGATCTTCCAGAGGTCGTACGTCTGGTAGATGTTCAGATCGGGGTCGTTCAGCGACGTGACCGGACCCGTGTTGTAGAGGAACGTGTTCGGGTTGCGGTAGTGCGTCGTGAACTTCCAGCGGTAGATGATGTCGGCGTTGGTCCCGCCGTCGTTGCTGATGTTGATGTCGTAGTTCGTGTGCTCGGCCCACAGGTAGAAGTTCGGGCCGCCCGCCGGCTCCTCGAACGGGATCCACGAGCTGACGAGCGTCACGGAGTCGGGCCGATCGGGGCTCACGAACGCGTACAGGTCCGTGTTGTCGATCTGCGGGTCCGCCGCCGTGAGCGGTGCCTCGCGGTGGCTGGACGCGCGGCTGGCGAGCGGGGCGAGACCTGCGAACAGGCCTCCCCCGACCACCAGGGCGGTCGCCGCCGCAAGCACCTTGTTGCGGATGCGTTGCACTGACAAGGGTGTCTCCTTTCGGTTCCTCTGTCTGACATTTGCTTGGGTGATGTCGTGGTCCGCCCCCTCCTCCTCGACGGCCTTCCCGCCGGGGATATCCCGCATCCCTCCTTCCTCGAGCGGGGCGGTACGCGCGTGCTTCGCGCCCGCGGGACGCTCGGATCAACCGGATCTAGATGCGGGAGGCTGCGATTACGAGGCGAGCACGGTCAGCGCGCGCTGGGCGCCGATGCGGCTGCGGGCACCGCCGCTGGTTTCGAGGCTCTGAGGAAGCCCCAGAACATCACCGCGATACCGATGAGGAGCGATAGGGAGAACGGTGCGAGCTGGCCGGCCGCCGCGAACGCGGAACCGAAGCCGGCGATGATCGTGGCGCCGAGCACGATGAGCAGTGTGCCCACGAACCGATCCCTCAGCTCGGGACGGCCCCGCATACGCCACGCCGACCAGAGCGCACCCACGACGAGGATCAGGTACGACGGGATCGAGATCCACTGCGGCAGCTGATGGGCCGGGGTGCCGACGCCGAACACGTGCTTGCCCGACGGCAGCTCACGGGTGAGCGCGAGCGCGTCGTAGGCGGCGCCGCGCACGACCGAGATCGAGTACGCGACCAGGAACACGAGCACCACGTCAAGCGCAAGGTCGACCGTTCGGTTGCGGACCAGCAGTTGGAGCTCGCCCACCGCCAGGAACGGCACGTTCAGGACAGCCCCGAACACCCAGTACAGCTCGAACGCGAACCGGCCCCAGCCGTTCAACGCACCGAACGCAACCGTGAGGGATGCCGCCGCATACATCAGCAGCGCGATGGCCCAAAGCAGCTGGAAGGACCGGCGGCGCTGGACGTATTGCCTCGCGAGGAGCACGGCGAAGACGAACGCGACCGCCGCCGCCACGAGAGGGAAGACCCACATGGCGAGGAGGATATCGGTCGCCCCGGCCCGGGGCGTCCCTACAATGGAGGCGATGCCCTCCCCCAGGATCCTGTTCTCGTCGGCCGCGTTCTTCGCCCGCCCCCTCTCTCAGACGTTCCGGCTGCTGGCCGACACCGGGTACGAGGGCGCCGAGGTCATGGTCACGAAGGATCCCGCCAGCCAGGATCCCGCCCGGATGCGAGCGCTCGCCGCCGAGCACGACCTGACGATCGGCGCGCTCCACGCGCCGTGTCTGCTCCTCACCCGCAGGGTGTGGGGCACCGACCCGATCGGGAAGGTCGAGCGGACGATCGAGGTCGCCGCCGACGCCGAGGTCCCGCTCGTGGTGATCCACCCGCCGTATCGCTGGCAACGATCGTTCCGGCGCTGGTTGGAGGATCGTCTCCCCGAGCTCATGACGCGAACCGGCGTGACGGTCGCGGTGGAGAACATGTTCCCGGTGCGGGTCGGGGGCCGCGAGATGACGTTCCACGCGAACCAAGACCTGGAGGATCTCGAGGGCTTGCCCGACCTCGTGCTAGACACGAGCCATGCGGCGGTCGCCGAACACGACCTGGTGGACGTTCGGCGACGGTTCAACGGCCGGATCCGCCACGTGCACCTGTCGGACAATGCCGGCAAGGGCTGGGACTCCCACCTCCCTCCGGGAGAGGGGGTGCTCCCGCTGGGCGCGTTCCTGGACGACCTGGCGGCGAGCGACTACCGGGGGGCGGTCTCGCTCGAGGTCGACCTGCGGCGCTACCTGACCGACCCCGTCCGCTTGCAGGCGATGATGGTCTCGATGCGCGAAGGCGTGGAGGGGCAGCTCACGGTACCGGCCGACCGGCGCGAAGCCGGCTAACGCCCCCCGTGAGCCTGCCGAACATGCGGCGGCCGACGTTCATCATCCTGATCCTCCTCTTCGCGCTCCTGATCGGAGCAGGGATCACGCAGCTCGTGATCGCATCGGGTGACGGCGCGCCTCTCGAGGGTCCGACCAGTCCGGGACAGCTCCCGAGCTTGTCGCTCAGCCCGTCACCCTGACCTGTCCCATGCTGACCTCTCCGCGAGTTACTCGAGGACGACCGTCTTGCCCACCGACAAGCCGAGCGTGTCGGCGGCGCTCCCCTGGTTGACCACCAGCGCCAGCTGACCCTGCGAGTCGATGATCGCTGCCAGCGTTCCCTGCGGAGCATCCGCGAAGACACCCACCTGGGGCACCGCGCGGCCACGCACGGTGAGCACCGGCCCGACACCGGCGGCTTCCAGGTCGTGCGGACCGACGTTCAACTGCACGTTGCCGAACCCGTCGACGCCGATCACGCGGGCGCCGATCGCTCCCGAAGCCACCATGGGGCCGGGAAGCTCCAGCACGCGGAGGTGCTCCACCCCGAGCGGAGGACCGAGATCGGCGAGCGGCATGCCCGCCGCGAGGTGCGCGGCCGCCGGGGCGAACACGTCACGCCCGTGGAACGTGCGCGAGACCGGCTGCAGGACGACGTCATCGGACGTGATCTCAACCGCCGCCTCGGCGCCGCCGAGGGCCTCCCACGCCAGCGACAGCGATCCGTTGTCCGGTCCGACCAGGAGCGCATCGGAAGCAGCTCGAACGGCGATGGATCCTCGTCCTGAACCCACGCCCGGATCGACGACCGCGACGTAGACGGCGTCGTCCGGCATGTACGAGGTCGCCCGGCCCAGCGTGAGCGCACCGCGCATCACGTCTTGGCGAGGGATCGAATGCGTGAGGTCGATCACCCGAGCATCGGGAGCGATCCGCAGCATCACCCCGTGGCATACACCGACGAACTCGTCGACCATCCCGTAGTCGGTCATGAAGACGATCGGCCGGCTCATGCGACAGGCACGTGCTGGCCGAGCCAGCCCGCGATGAGGTTCCGGGCGATCTCGGCCTGATTGCCCTCCAGGATGTCGGTCCCGTGGTCGGCCGTCGTCAGGATCTCGACGCGCTTGGGCTGAAGGGTCTCGCTGTAGAAGGCCTGCGCCGTCGTGGCCGCGTTCCCATCGACGTTCCCGGCCAGGAACAGCTTCGCGGCGCTGACGGTCTGCAGGACGTCGGGACCGGCCGTGAGCCCTTCGATCGCGTCCGGCGCCGAGAGGGTCACGAGCGCATCGATGTCCGCGCCGCTCTGCGAGGCGTAGACGAGCGACGCGGTGCCGCCCATGCTCGCGCCGACCAACCCGATCCGCCGCACGCCCTCCGTCCGCAGGAACCCGACCGCGCCCGCCACGTCCTGCCAGACCGCGGAGATGTCCTTGTTCCCCTCGGAGCAGCCGGCGTCGCCGCCCGGGCAGTAGCCGCGGAAGTCGAACGTCAGCGTGCGATAGCCCATGTCGCCGAGCTGCGCCGCGAAGTCGAACCACGAGGTCTGGTCCGCGGGCTTCATGTGCGCCAGCACGACCCCCGCGATCGCCCCCTCGGGCCCGAAGATCCGCCCGGCGAGCCGCACACCGTCGATCGACTCGAACGACACGGCCCGGGAGTCGGCGAGCGCCTGCTTGCGGATCGCCTCGCCCTGATCGCACGCGGGGAGTGCGAGGACGAGCGCGGTGGCCAAGGAGCCGATCATGAGGCCGAACCTCAGGCGAGCCGGTTCGCGCACGGGTCAGGGACCTCGGGAGCGGCTACTTGCCCAGCTTCATCCGCGCGTGGCGCGTCCGCTTCAGAAGCTTCTTGTGCTTCTTCTTCCGCATCTTCTTGCGGCGCTTCTTGATCAGCGACGGCAAACGTTCCTCGCTCTCGGTCGACTCACTCGGTTCCGAACAGGTTCCGGAGGTCGACGCGCTTGGCGCGGTAGCTCTCCTCCAGACGGACGGACCCCAGTCTAAGGGCCTTGGGCGGATCTGCCACAGGCGATATCAGGCGTAACGCCCCGTCCTCGGGCACATGCTCGAGGTAGCCCACACCCGTGTGGGCCCCGCGGCCGTCGGAGAGCCCCACGAGCAATCGATCCAACTGCGCCAGCTCGAAGAGTGGCGGGAGGGTGGGCATGAACACCGTAGGCCGGACCCGGAACCGGTTGAGGTCGCTTCGGAAGTAGCGCGCCATCGCCTGCTGCCGGTGCTCCGCCCGTTGCTCCACGCTCGTCGGCACCACCGAGGGGTGCACGCCGAGCGACACGACGTCGATGCTGAAGAACCGCTCGATCACACCCAGCACCGGAGCGAGCTCCTCCCCGCGCTGCAAGCCGACCACCAGATCGGGCTGGAGCAGCTCGACCTTGTGGTATTTGACCAACTGGCCGTAGATGCCCGACACCATGCCGCTCGTGTCGACGACCACGAGGTCGGCTCCGCCGGCGATCGCCTGGTCGTGCAGCCTCGCGATCCCCGTCACGAGCGGCAGCAGGTGCCCTTGTGGCGAGAGCGATCCCACGAACGACAACGCGTCGGCGTCGGCGAGACGGTCGAACGTGAGATCGTCTGCGGAGCCGATGCGCTTCATGGCCACCGTGCCGGGCGGGCCGACGGTCTTCTGGCCGAGGTCGCCGTCCAAGTAGACGACCGAGCGGCCGAGCGTGAGAGCGTAGGCAGAGACGGCTCGCGCCAAGGTGCTCTTGCCAGCGTCGATGCCTCCCACGAACAGGACCGTGTGGGCGTCGCGCGCGGCTCGATCGACGAGCCGGTCGTGCTCGTTCACGGACCCCCCTCCGTCACGTCACGGAGGTTCGGCGCGGCGTGTACGCGAGAGCGCTGTGCCGGGTTATCCGGCCTCGGTGTAGCGCTCGGTCAGGTAGCTATCGATGTCTTCCTCGCGGAGCCGATAGCCCCTTCCCACCCTGAAGGCGGACATCTCCCCTGTCTTGATCAGCCGGTAGACGGTCATCCTGGATACGCGTAGGAGGTCAGCGACCTCGTTCACGGTCAACAGCCGAGCCTCGGTGAATGGTTCTCTGTCCACGATGGGCGGATTGTATGGGAACGGTGCCCCTGCCGGATAGCCCTCCCTTAGGCCTACGCGTTGACCTGCGGGAACGCCGCCGCGGCGGCCTGGAAGCAGGGCCAGTAGGCGTCCGGAGAGACGTGGTCGTCCATCACGACGACCACGTCCGTGCGGCCCTGCGCCTTCGCGACGATGAGGGCCGGGTCGTTCACGTCGGCCACCGACACCGTGTCGATGCCCGCCTCGATGGCCGCCCCCGCGAACCCGTGGTCGGCGAGGACCAGATCCGGGCGCTCCACCGCCAGCATGCGACGCATCGCGTCCGGCCGGTGCGTGTGGCGCGGCACGCGGCCGTCCGTCTGCATGCCGACACCAGAGAGATAGCCGATGGACCAGTCGTGGTCGAGTCGCGGATCGCGCCACGAGTCACCGTCAGCCGGTTTGATCACGCGGCCTCCGCGCGCGAGCAGCAGCCGCTCCAGTTCGCGGTAGAGCAGGTCGAGGCCGCCCGGATGGCCGGTGGCGATGAGCACGCGCTCGCCGCCTTCGGCGGCGAGCGCCAACCGCCGGCCGAGCGCCTCGCACGCATCCAGGATCGGTTCGGCCGCGATGAGCACGTCGCCGAACTCGCGCTCCGGATCGATCGGAGCTCCGGCCCCGGCGGACACCATGTCGATCACGTCCTGCAAGACCAGACCGTCCCTCGATCCCGTCAGGCCGAACTGCTTGTCGGGATCGCCCTCAAGCAGGAGACGTGCGTTCCCTCGGACGTTGTCGAGCGGGTGCGTCGCTACGCCGGCCACGCCACCGACCTCGAGCGCGCGTACGAGCTCCTCGCGAGGGTACGGTCGTGGGGTGAAGCGATCGTCGACGATCGGCAGACGGCGGGCGTGGGCTTCGATAACGTCCATCCTTCCCAGGGTAGAGGAGCGAGCATGCAACTGAGGGGCGCGGTCGCGGTCGTGACCGGAGCATCGTCCGGGATCGGCGAGGCGGTCGCAGTCGCGCTCGCGCGGCGCGGGGCGAAGGTCGTGTTGGCCGCACGCCGAAAGGAACGGCTCGACGTACTGGCCGATCAGATCGAACGCGCCGGAGGCTCGGCGCTCGCGATCCGCTGCGACGTGACCGACCAGGAGCAGCTCACGTCGCTGCCCTCGGTCGTGAACGAGGCGTTCGGTCCGTGCGACATCCTGGTGAACAACGCCGGGCTCCCCGGCGGAGGGGTGTTCGCGAAGCTCACGTACGAGCAGATCGAACGGATCATCGACGTGAACGTCCTCGGTGTGATGTACGGGACCAGGGCGTTCCTCCCGGGGATGTTGAAACGGAGGCACGGCCACATCGTCAACGTCGCGTCGCTCGCCGGACGGTTCGCCACGCCGGGCGCGTCCGTGTACGGCGCCTCGAAGCACGCGGTGGTCGCGTTCTCGGAGTCGCTGTTCTACGAGGTGGAAACACAGGGTGTCCTCGTGACCGCCGTGAACCCCGGGTTCGTGAGGACCGAAAGCTTCCCGCTGGAGGGCATGGATCCTCGTCTCGTCCTCTCGTTGGAGCGGGTGGCCGGCGCGGTCGTGCGCGTGGTGCGCGACGACATCGCGCCGGAGCTGTCTGTCCCGCGATGGATCAGCCCGCTACAGGCCTTCCGTGTGCTCACGCCTCCGCTGTACCGTTGGGGGGTGCGCAAGGGCCGCGACCTGGGCCTCAAGGGGACGAAGACGGCGGACGGATGACACAGGAGATCGCGTTCGACGGCGAGCTGCTCGCGGCGCGCGGGGGCGGTCACGCCATCGCGGTGGGAGAGCCGGTCGCGGCCTCCCTCGGTGTCACGCACATGACGCGCGTGGGGGGCACGCTGAACGGCCACCCCTTCCGGAGCAACATCGTGAAGGTGGGCGGGTCGTTCTTCCTCGGCGTGCACAAGGCGAACGTCGAGGCGCTCGGCCTGATGCCCGGCGACACCGTCGTCGTCGTCATGTCGCTCGACGCCGAGCCGCGTGGAGATGACACGCCGCCGGGGATCCTCACGGAGGCGCTGCGACAGGACCCGGTCGCGGCGGCGACGTGGGAGAAGCTGGCGCCTTCTCACCGACGGGAGTTCGTCGGCTACATCAAGGAGGCGAAGAGGGAGGAGACCCGCGCACGTCGGGTGAAGCGCACGATCGACGAGCTCGCGGGCCGCAACCCGAAGGCATGAGCATCTCCGCCGAGACGATCACGGCTCCCACAAGGATCGACCGCCCGGCGAGCGACGACGTCCCCGTGCCGGACCCTCCGTGGGTGGTCATCGTGTGGAACGACCCCGTGAACCTCATGTCGTACGTGACGTGGGTCCTGCAGAAGCTCTTCGGCTACCCGCGCGCCAAGGCCGAGAAGCTGATGATGGACGTCCACACGAAAGGCAAGGCGGTCGTGTCGAACGGTACCCGCGAGAAAGCCGAGTTCGACGTCGCGCGACTGCACGCCCACGGTCTGTGGGCAACGATGCAGAAGGACGCCTAGTACGTGGCGCGCGGCGGGCCGTTCAAGCGCACGCGGCGCGGCGACTTCGAGCTCCGTCTGGACCCGAAGGAGCGTGACATCCTGCGCGGATTGCCCAACCAGCTCCGGAACCTGATCGAGAACGAGGACCCCACGAGCGACCCGGCGATGGCGCGTCTCTATCCGCCCGCGTACGAAGACGATCCGATCCGCAACCTCGAGTTCGAGCGGATCGCAGGAGACGATCTGACGTCGCGGCGCCTGTCGTCGATCGGCGCCATGGAAGGGTCGATCGATGCGGATCGCCTCACCGAGGAGCAGATCCTCTCGTGGTTGGGCGTGTTGAACGACCTGCGGCTGGTGCTCGGAACCCGGCTGGAGATCACCGAGGAGACGACCGAGGACGACTTCGCGCCGGACGATCCACGCGCGTCGACGTTCGCGTTGTACGCGTACCTCACCTGGCTGGTCGACGCGATCGTGCGCGTGCTCGACCCCGGCTAGTCTGTGCCAGACTACTTGGCCGCCAGCCAACGGCGGAACAGCCGGGAGAAGAAGCCGGTGCGACGCTCGTCGTGCGCATGCAGCTCTTCGTCCATCTCGTGCCGGTGCGCCTCCTCCCGCAACTCCTGCTCATTGAGCCGCGGCGTGGGTTCGCCGAAGGGTCTGCCGGGGGCCTTGCGTGGGCGGGAAGTACGTCACCCCGGCAGCGTACGACTTCACTGCCGAGTAGGAGCGAGGTTGCCCGTCAGCGGACGGGTGATCCGACGCGGTGGATCTTCAGCATGTTGGTGGTGGTCTTCCCGGCGGGAGAGGCCGCCGCCATGACGACGGCGTCGCCGGGTTTCGCGAGCCCGAACGCCTGGAGCCCCTCGTCCATCAGGGCGATCATCTCGTCGGTGTCGGCCGGCTTGCGGGCCGGCAGCGGGATCACGCCCCACTGCACGGCGTTGGCACGCCGCACGCCCTCGTCCGGGATGAACGCGTACACCGGACATCCGGGTCGCTCCGCCGAGAGGAGTCGTGCCGTCCGACCGGTCTCCGTGTAGCACGTGATGGCGACGACGTCGCGGTCTTCGGTCGCGACCGCCGCGGCCGCATGGGCCACCGCCGGTCCCTCACCGACGTGCCGGCACGCCGGCTGCGCCGCTCGGTACTCCGCGCCTCGCGACTCCACCGCCCCCGCGATCCGGGCGGCGGCGGCGGCTGCCTCGAACGGGAAACGCCCGATCGCCGTCTCGCCGGAAAGCATGATGCCGTCGGCACCGTCCAGCACCGCGTTCGCGACATCGGTGGCCTCTGCACGCGTTGGTCTCGGGGCCCGGATCATCGATTCGAGCATCTGGGTGGCGACGATCGCCGGTCGCGACGCTGCGCGGGCGGCGCGCAGCAGGTCCTTCTGGAGGAGCGGGATCTCCTCCATCGGCAGCTCCACACCCAGATCGCCGCGCGCGACCATGAGCGCGTCGGTGACGCGCAGGATCTTCTCGATGTGCTCCACGGCCGGCTTTGTCTCGATCTTCGCCACGATCGGAACCGCGCGGTCGCCCATCAGCGAGCGCAGCTCCTTGATGTCGCCGGGACCTCGCACGAACGATTGGGCCACCAGGTCGACGCCCAGATCGAGCGCTCGGGCGAGTCCCTCGCGGTCGCGCTCGGTGACGGCGGGCAGGCTCAGACGCTCGGCGGGAACGTTCACGCCCTGTCCCGAGCGGACGGAGCCGCCTCGCACGCACTCCGTCCGAACGATCGATCCCTCGATGTTCGACACGGTGAGCTCGACCGCCCCGTCGGCCAGCAGGATGCGGTCGCCCACGCGCAGGTCGCGCGCCAGGCCTGGATAGGTCGTCGCCGCGCCGTCCCTGTCTCCCTCGCCGTCGGGCCGCAACGCGAACGTTTGCCCGGGAGCGAACTTCAACGGATCGGGGTGGACGGTGCCCAGCCGCACCTTCGGGCCGGGCAGGTCCGCCATCACGGCCAAGGCCCGCTCGCCTTTCGCCTCGGCGGCCCGAACGAGCTCGACCGCCCGTGCGTGGTCGGCGGGGGCGCCGTGGGAGAAGTTGATCCGGAAGATCGATGCCCCCGCGGTCACGAGCCCGCGGATGAACTTCGGCGTATTCGTCGCCGGGCCCAACGTGCAGACGAGCTTGGTCCGCGTGGTCATACGGCTCCTTCGAGCCCGACGAGTGCGCGGACCTCGGCCGCGATCTCTCGCGCTGCGTCGTCCCCGTCACCCGCTCCCAGCGACGGCTCCGAGAACGTCGACGGGACCTCCCCGCGAACCTGCCGCTCGGCCTCCTCGATCCACTCCTCGGGAAGCGCGTCGGGAACCCCGGCGCCGGCCATCTTGGCGAACGCCAGCGTCCACGCGCGCGGGGCGACGCGAGCCCATTGGTACCCGCCGCCGCCGGTGGCCACCCAGCGCCCGCCGGCCGCCTCGTGTGCCAGGACGTGCAGCTCCTTCGCGGTCTCCCGATAGGCGTGCGTGGTGAGCTGCATCTCTGCGAGCGGATCGGTCGCGTGCGTGTCGCACCCCAGCTGGGTCACCAACACGTCCGGGGCGAACCGCCGGACCAGCGGAGGGGCGACCGATCGGAAGGCGTGGAGCCACGCGTCGTCGCCGGTGAACGGCGGCAGCGGCAGGTTGACCGCGCTCCCCTCCGCCCCGGGGCCGCCGCGCTCGGTGGCACCGCCGCTGCCGGGAAAGAACCAGGGCGCGTACTCGTGTATCGAGATCGTCAGCACGCGTGGGTCGTCGTAGAAGATGAACTGCACGCCATCGCCATGATGCACGTCGACATCGACGTAGGCCACCCGCTCTGCCCCTTCGCGCAGCAGCCACGCGATCGCGACGGCGGGGTCGTCGTAGATGCAGAAGCCCGACGCCCGCTCCGGCATCGCGTGGTGAAGGCCGCCGGCCGCGTTGAATGCATGATCCACGTCGCCCGACCAGACGGCTTGCGCAGCCGTCACGCTCGCGCCCACCACGAGCGCGCCGGCTTCGTGCATCCGGTCGAAGACGGGGTTGTCCCCGGGCCCATACCCGAACCGGCCCCAGTCGCCGTCCTCGCCGTCGCCTGCGCGACGAGTGGCATCGACGTACGCGGGGGTGTGCACGAGCTCGATCATGCCGTCGTCCGCCGGGGCCACGCTCCGGAGCCGTTCGACGTTCGGCAGGTCGTCCAGGCCCAGCGCCCGGATCAGGTCCCAGGTGAGCAACACGCGCTCCGGTCGCAGCGGGTGCTCGGGTCCGTGATCGTAGATCTTCGCCTCGGGACAGAGCACGAGACCGACGCGCTCGCTCACCGCACCGAGCGGATCGCCACCGCCGTCAGCTCCACGAGCGTCGAGGCGTCGTCGTCGGTCAGGATGAACGGCGGTCCGAGCATCACCAGATCGCCGTTCGTCCCGTCCACGTGACCCGTGCTCGAGTAGAGCAGGAGGCCGGCGTCCCTCGCGGCGCCGACGACGCGTTCGGTCACATGTTCCGCACGCGGGAACGGGTCCTTGGTCTCCCGGTCGCGGACGAGCTCGACACCGATCATCATGCCGATCCCTCGCACGTCCCCGACGGACGGAGCGTCGTCGAGCGCAACGCTCAGGTCCTTGCGGATCCGCTCCCCGAGATCGGCGCTGCGATCGATCAACCCTCCCTCGGCGAGCCGGCGCACCACCGCGCGACCGACCGCCGCACCCAGCGCGTTGTGCGACCACGTGAATCCGTGCACGAATCCACCGGACGCGACCGTGTCGAAGACCTCGCCGCTCGCCGCCGCGAACCCGAACGGCACGTACCCGCTCGTCGTCCCCTTGCCCGCCACGAGGATGTCAGGTCGAACGCCCCAGTGGTCCACGCCGAACCAGCGGCCGGTCCGTCCGAACCCCGTCATGACTTCGTCCGCGATCACGAGGATGCCGTGTCGCCGGCAGACATCGACGATCGCCGGCCAGTAGTCGTCCGTGGGCACGGCTCCCGCGAGCGTCGCCCCGCCCACCGGTTCGGCGATGAAGGCGGCGACGGTCTCCGCGCCGGCGAGCGAGATCATCCGTTCGAGCTCGGCCCCGTGCCACGCGCCGCACCCATCCGGATGCTGCGGGTTGCCGCACCGGAACTCGTAGGCGGCCGGGGCGTGCAGGAAACGTCCGAGCCATGCGGTGTAGGGCTTGCGGATGGGCTCCTTCCCGCTCGCGTCCAGCGCGCCGAGCGTGTTGCCGTG
>CAZDXK010000015.1:0-15775 GCA_964509215.1 uncultured Actinomycetes bacterium
CCGTGCCGTTCACGGTCACGGTGCGGTCTGCGTTGCTGGGATCCGACGAACCGGTGTCCTGCGCGAGCGACGGCAGCGTCAACGCCACGATGGCTCCGAGCACGACACCCGCCGAGATGTAGCCGATCCGTTTCACGGTGGGCCTCCTCTGGCTGGATGAACGCCCGTGGGACGGGCAGGACACCTGAGAAGTTCCCGGACGCTTCGGAGGACAGTGAGGGGACCGCGCCTCATTCCTCGTCCCCACGCCAAGGAGAGATGCCGCTGGAAGGGCCGTAGATTGTAGAGCCAAATCACGGTGTCATCTAGGGCGAAAGTATCTTGTTTCCTCCCCCGAAACGGGGCTCTAATCACCCTCTGATGTCATCGGCCTTCCCTCAACGGACCTACGGCCCATACGGGATCGCCACGACTCTCTTCCCCAGCCCGGCCCCGCGTTGGCCATGTTCGGACGCTTCTTGGTGGCGGGCCTGGTGGCGTAGCCCACCTCGATGTCGATGAGAGGCGGGGTCACGTGAGCATCGCGGATCGGAGCTTCCTGGGAGCACGACGAACCGTTCCGAACTCGGGGTTCGTCGGATTCGGAGGCGGTGATCCGCCACCCACCAGCGTCGCTCACGGAACGATCCAGGGGTGGCTCCGGCGTGCACTGTCGGATCCCTTTGTGCAGGACACGGTCGTTGCCTCGCTGCTGACATCGGCTTCGCTCCTCGGTCTGCTGGTCCAACTCCACGTCGATCTTCCGGAGGGCGGAAGGGACACGGCCGGCCGCGGCCTGGACATGCTGGGGGTCGGCCTCGCTCTCCTCCAGACGGTGCCGCTCGCATGGCGGCGGGTGGCTCCGGTCGCCGTCCTCGCCGTCATCGCCAGCGCGATGTTCTTGTTCTTCCTCCTCGGCTACCTCCCGTCGTTCGCTTCGTTCGGCTTCCTCTTGGCGCTCTATACGGTGGCGGCGCATCGCGAGCGCCGTATCTCCATCGCGGCCGCCGTTGCGAGCGCCGTGGTCGTCCTCATGCTCCTTGGGACCGGGAGAGAGGCGATCGAGCTCGATACGATCTTCGCGGAGTTCCTGGTGGTGGGCGCGGTCTGGTTCATCGGGGACGGTCTTCGTGTGAAGCGAGGCCAGGTCACGAGCCTCGAGGACCGAGCCACACGACTCGAGCGCGAACGGGAGGAAGCCGCCGAGAAGGCGGTGGCCGAGGAGCGCCGCCTGATCGCCCGCGAGCTCCACGACGTGGTGTCGCACAACGTCAGCGTCATCGTGGCGCAGTCGGCGGCGGCACAGCGCGTGTTCGATTCTTCTCCCGAGGAAGGGCGCGCGGCGTTGCGGTCGATCGAAGATTCGGGCCGAGAGGCGCTCGTGGAGATGCGAAGGCTCTTGGGGCTCCTGAGAACGGACGACGACCGGCCCCAACTCCGGGCAACGCAACAGGGGCTGGACGGCATCGAGGCTCTCTTGTCGCAGGTTCGCGAGGCTGAACTCCCCGTCGAGCTCACGGTCGAGGGGATACCACGGCCCCTGCCCGCCGGCCTCGACCTGTCGGCGTTCCGCATCGTCCAGGAGGCGCTCACCAACGTGTTGAAGCACGCTGGGCCCGCCAGCGCGGCCGTGGTGATCCGCTACGGGGAGTCCAGTCTGGACCTGCAGATCATCGACGACGGGTGGGGATCGGACGTCGACGACGCTGACCCGTCCCGGGCGAGGTACGGGCATCTCGGGATGCGCGAGCGTGCCGGGCTCTTCCGGGGTCAGCTGCGAGTGGGACCGAGGCTCGGTGGCGGCTACGAGGTCGCCGCATCGTTGCCGCTGGACGCAGAGCACTTGTGACCATCCGGGTCCTCGTGGCCGACGATCAACCCCTCATGCGGGCGGCCTTCGAGATGACGCTGCGGGCGGAAGCCGACATCGAATTCGTCGGTGAGGCTCCCAACGGACGCGAGGCGATCGAGCAGGCACACAGGCTGCACCCTGATGTCATCTTGATGGACATCCGGATGCCCGAGCTCGACGGTGTCGAGGCCACAAGGATCCTGGCGGCCGAAGACGACGCCGCCAAGATCCTGATCCTCACGACCTTCGACATCGACGAGTACGTTCTCGAGGCGCTCAAGGCCGGCGCAAGCGGGTTCCTGCTCAAGGACGTCCGAGCGGATGAGCTCATCCACGCCATCAGGGTCGTCGCCCAAGGCGACACACTCCTGGCGCCCTCGGTGACCCGCCGCTTGCTGGAGACCTTCGTCGAGCCTCGCCCGCCGGGTCCGGAGCAGGCGCACCAGCTCGATACGCTCACACCGACCGAACGGACCGTCCTCACGCTGATGGGACTAGGCCGCTCCAACAGCGAGATCGCGGCGGAGCTCTTCGTGGCCGATACCACGGTGCGCACCCACGTGCGGCACATCTTCGAGAAGCTCGGGCTTCGCGACCGCGTGCAGGCGGTCGTTCTTGCCTACAGCACCGGTCTGGTCAGGCCCACCCCTTCGTAGGCCCGTTTCGTTCGAGCGCGGGTCGTCTCTAGCGATGACAGGGGTTCGTCCCGTGCGACGACGACCGGCATCCCCCCACCCGTCAATGTGCGGCTCGGAAGATCGTCGAGGGAGTCAGGACCGAGCGCAGGGAGGTCTTCAGCAATGATCCGTTGGATCATCGGGTCGAGCATACGGTCTCGACGCATCGTGGTCGCTCTCGCCGCCGTGATGATGGTCTTCGGCTTCGCGCGATTCCGCGACATGCCGAAGGACGTCTTGCCGGAGTTCTCGCCGCCGACCGTCGAGGTCCAGACGGAAGCGCTCGGGCTCTCCGCGGCCGAGGTTGAACAGTTGATCACCACCCCTCTCGAGCAGGACCTGCTGAACGGGGTGGCGTTCCTCGACACGATCCGCTCCGAGTCGATCCCAGGATTGTCGTCGATCGAGATGATCTTCGAGCCCGGGACGAACGTCCTCGATGCACGCCAGGTGGTGGCGGAGCGCCTCACGCAGGCCCACGCACTGCCGAACGTGTCGAAACCCCCCCAGATGCTCCAGCCCTTGTCATCGACGAGCCGGGTGATGATGATCGGGCTCTCGTCGGACACGCTGTCCTTGATCGACATGTCGATCCTGGCCCGCTGGACGATCAGGCCGCGCCTGCTCGGCGTGGAGGGTGTGGCCAACGTGGCGGTCTGGGGCCAGCGGGAGCGGCAGCTGCAGGTACTGGTCGACCCCGCACGGCTCCGCGCGAACGATGTGTCGCTGCAGCAGATCATCGAAACCACCGCGAACGCCCAGTTCGTGTGCCCCCTGACCTTCGTCGAGTGCTCGACGCCCGGCACCGGGGGGATCATCGAAACGGCCAACCAGCGCTTCGGGGTTCAGAACGCCATACCCTTCGCGACCCCGGACGACCTCGCGAAGGTGGTGATCCAGGACACGGAAGGGGAGCCGCTGCGGCTGGGCGACGTCGCCGACGTCGTCGTGGATCATCAGCTGCTCATCGGTGACGCCATCCTCTCCGGGGGATCCGGCCTGATGCTTGTCGTCGAGAAGTTCCCGGGAGCCAACGCGCTGGAGGTGACCCACGGCGTGGAGGCGGCGTTGGACGCCCTGCGGCCCGGTCTGTCGGGGGTCACGATCGACTCATCCCTCTTCCGTCCGGCAAGCTACATCGAGACTTCGAACGACAACCTCGCCACGGCTCTCATCATCGGTGCGGTGCTCGTGTTGCTCGCGCTCGGTGCCTTCCTCTTCGAATGGCGCACGGCGTTGATCAGCGTCGTGGCCCTCGTGTCGTCACTGCTGGCTGCGGGCGTCGTGCTCTCCCTGTTCGGCACGACCCTCAATACGATGACCGTGGCCGGGCTCGTGTTGGCGCTCGTCGTCATCATCGATAACGCCGTGAGCGACGTGGAGAACGTCGCGAGGCGTCTACGTCAGCACCGGAAGGTCGGCGTTGACGCTTCGATCCCGAGGATCATCCTCGAGGCTTCGGTCGAGACGCGCAACGCAGGCCTCTACGCGGCGCTGATCACCGTGTTGGCCTTCGTGCCTGTGTTCTTCACTCAAGGCGCGTTCGGTGCCTTCTTCCCATCGGTCGCTGTTTCTTATGCGGCGGCGGTGTTGGCATCCATGGTCGTCGCGCTCGTCGTGACGCCGGCGCTGAGCATGGTCTTCCTGTCCGGCTCGCCGCTCAAGCATGGCGAGACGCCGATCGTTCGATGGCTGCGGCCGCGGTACGAGCGAGGCCTTTCGCGGGTCCTCGGCTCGGTCCGTCCCGGGCTCGTGTTGGTTGGCGTCATCCTGGTGGCCGGTCTCGTCGCGATGCCGTTCCTCGAACGGTCGCTGACTCCGTCCTTCAAGGACACGGACCTGCTGGTGCACCTCGACGGCCCTCCGGGCACGTCTCTCGCCGAGATGAACCGCATCACGGGGCTCGTCGGAAGCGAGCTCCAGACCGTCCCGGGGGTCCTCAAGGTCGGTGGGCACGCGGGTCGCGCATCGGTGTCGGATCAAGTGGTCGGCGTCAACGCCAGTGAGCTGTGGGTGAGTCTCGACCCCAAGGCCGACTACGACGCCACCGTCGCCTCGATCGAGGACGTGGTCCGGGGTTACCCCGGGCTCGCTCGCGACGTGGTGACCTATCCGGAGGAAAGGATCGGACAGGTCCTGTCGGGATCCGATGACCCCGTCACGGTGCGAGTCTTCGGACAAGACCTGGGGATCCTCAGCAGCAGGGCCGAGGAGATCAAGACGATCCTCTCGGGGATCGACGGGATCGTCGGTCCACAGATCCAGATCCAGCCGCAGGAGCCGACACTCGAGATCAGGGTCGACCTCGCCGCTGCCGAACGGTACGGGATCGTGCCTGGCGATGTGCGCCGGGCTGCTGCCACGTTGTTGTCTGGTATCCAGGTCGGCAGCCTCTTCGATGAACAGAAGGTGTTCGAGGTCGTGGTGTGGGGCACGCCCGATATCCGGAACAACCTGACGAACATCAACGACCTGTCGATCGACACCGAGCAAGGCCAGGTACGGCTGGGAGATGTGGCAGATGTGACCATCACGCCTTCCCCCACCGTCATCCGGCATGAGGCAGTCTCTAGGAGCATCGATATCACCGCCGGCGTGTCCGGACGTGACCTCGGTGCCGTGACGGACGAAGTCGCGCTGCGCCTGCAGGAGGTCGAACTGCCGCTCGAGTACCACGCCGAGTTGGTCGGAGACTTCGCGGACCAACAGGCTGACGATCGGCAGGCGCTCGGGTTCGCCGTCGCCGCTGCGATCGCCATCTTCCTGCTGGTGCAAGCGGGCATCGGGAACTGGCGTTTGGCTGCACTTGTCTACCTGATGCTGCCGCTCAGCCTTGCAGGCGGCGCGCTCGCGGCGCTGATCGACGGCCGCTTGGTCTCGCTGGGTTCGATCGCCGGATTCCTCGCGGTGCTCGGGATCGCGGCGCGCCACGCCGTGATGCAGATCAGGCACTTTCAGCACCTCGAGCGGCGCGAAGGCGAGCCCTTCGGCCGCGAGCTCCTCCTCCGCGGAGCTCAGGAGCGGTTCGTGCCGATCCTGAGCTCGGTGTTCACTACGGCACTGGCGTTCACGCCGTTGGCGGTCGCCGGCGGGATCGCCGGCCTCGAGATCGTGAACCCGATGGCCGCCGTGGTCCTGGGGGGTCTCGTCTCGTCGACGCTGCTCACCCTGTTCATCGTCCCGGCCCTGTACCAGCGATTCGGATCCGGCTCGGAGCCCGATCTCTCGATCGTGTTGTCCGAGCCGATCATCGACCTCACCGAGCCCAGGGAAGCCGAGCTCACGAGCTCATAGGAGGAACGAGATGCAGCATAGAGATCGCTGGATGGCGGGAGTCCTGATCCTCTCCGGTCTGCTGCTGTCCGCGTGCGCACCGGCGCCGGAGGAGGAGTCGAGCGGAAACAGCGCGGCCACGATCGAGCCGATCGAAGGGTCGGACCTCGTGCGCGTGATCCTGACCGCGGAGGCGGCCGAGCGGCTCGACATGCAGACCGTACCGGTCGGTAGCGCGGACGGGACGCAAACGGTCATCCCCTACGCGGCGGTGTTCTACGGCCCGACCGGCGACACCTGGACGTACACGAACCCCGAACCGCTGACCTTCGAGCGGTCGCCCATCATCATCGATCACTTCGACGGAGATCTCGCGTTCCTGTCGGACGGCCCACCCCTCGGCACCGTTGTGGTGACGCAAGGGGCGGCCGAGCTGTTCGGGGTCGAGACCGGCGTGGACAGCTGACAACGGAGGGACCTCTTCACCATGCTGCGTTGGATCGTCGGCTCGAGCCTCAAGCTCCGATTCATCGTCGTCGCGGTCGCGGTCGGGATGATGGTCTTCGGCTTCACTCGGCTTGGGGACATGCCGGTGGATGTGTTCCCGGAGTTCGCGCCGCCGAGAGTGGAGATCCAGACCATCAGCCTGGGGCTCAACTCGGCTGATGTCGAGTCCCTGATCACCGTTCCGCTCGAAGAGGCGTTGAACGGGGTACCGGGGCTCGACGAGCTCCGTTCGAAGTCGGTGCAGGACCTCTCGCAGATCGAGTTGATCTTCGAGCCAGGTACGGACCTTCTGAGCGCCCGCCAGGTGGTGGCAGAGCGCATCGAAACGGTGACGCCCCTCCTGCCGACCTGGGCTAGCCCGCCGTTCATGATCCAGCCGCTGTCGGCCACGAGCCGGGTCATGAAGATCGGGCTCTCCTCGGACGACGTGTCGCCGATCGAGCTGTCGAGGATCGCGTACTGGAAGATCCGGGCCCGCCTGCTGCGTGTGCCCGGCGTGGCGAACGTGCCGATCTGGGGCGAGCGACTGCAGCAGCAGCAGGTCCAGATCATCCCGAGGAAGCTGCGACAGTTCGACCTCACCGTGAACGAGGTCATGAACGTCACCGCCGACGCACTGGATGCGGGGTTGCTGCGGTACTCCGATGGAGCGTTGATCGGAACCGGGGGAGTGCTCAAGACTCCCAATCAACAGATCTCGATCCGACACGTCCTGCCGATCCTCTCACCCGAGGATCTCGCCAAGGTGGTCGTCGAGGAGCGAGACGGCAAGGCGATCCTCCTCGGTGACGTGGCCAAGGTGGTGACCGAGCACCAGCCTCTGTCGGGCGATGCTGTCATCAACGATGGCCCCGGCCTCATGCTCATCGTCGAGAAGCTCCCCTGGGGCAACACGCTCGAGATCACCCGTGGGGTGGAGGCAGCGCTCGACCAGATGCGTCCCGGTCTTCCCGGCATCGAGATCGACTCCTCCATCTTCCGGCCCGCGACCTTCGTGGATGACGCGATCGACAACCTTTCGCGATCGCTGCTCCTCGGCGTGCTGCTCATGGTGCTGGTTCTGGGCGCATTCCTCTTCGACTGGCGCAGCGCGTTGATCAGCGCCGTGACGATCCCGCTGTCCCTGACGGCGGCAGGCCTCGTGCTGTACGCCCGTGGGGCCACGATCAATACGATGGTGCTGGCGGGGTTCGTGATCGCTCTCGGCGCCGTCGTCGATGACGCGATCGTCGACATCGAGAACGTCGTTCGGCGTCTGCGCCTGCATCGCAAGGCCAGTACCGACCGATCGATAGCGACGGCGGCGAAGATCATCTTCCACGCGTCGCTGGAGGTCCGCGGCGCGGTCGTATACGCGTCGATGATCGAAGCGCTGGCATTGTTCCCGATCTTCTTCCTGCAAGGCCTCACCGGCTCGTTCTTCCGCCCGCTTGCTCTCGCCTACGCCTTGGCGGTGGCGGTGTCCACGCTGGTCGCACTGATCGTGACGCCGGCGATGGCGCTGATCCTTCTGCGCAAGGCATCCCTGGAGCGCCGCGAATCCCCGCTCGTACGGTGGCTCCAGCGTGGCTACGACCGCCTCCTGTCGCTCATCGTCCGCACGCCTCGCCCGGCCTACGCCACGGTGGGTGCGATGATGGTGGCGGGCTTCGTTGCGTTGCCGCTCCTCGGGCAGTCACTGCTGCCGTCGTTCAAGGAGCGCGACTTCCTGATGCACTGGGTCACGGCACCCGGCACCTCCCTCTCTGAGGAAACCCGCATCACGACAGAGGCCAATCGTGAGCTGCTGACCATCCCGGGAGTCCTGAACGCCGGTTCCCACATCGGACAGGCCTTCCTGTCGGACGAGCCGGTCGGTGTCGAGTTCGGTGAGAACTGGATCAGCGTCGATCCTTCAGTGGACTACGACGAGACCGTGGCCGCCATCCAGGAGGTGGTGGACGGCTATCCCGGGATCCGTCGCGATGTCCTGACCTATCTGAAGGAACGGATCAGAGAGGTCCTCACGGGAACGAGTGAGGCCATCGTCCTGCGCATCTACGGCGAAGACCTGGACGTTCTCCGCGACAAGGCCGCGGAGGTGGAAGAGATCCTTGGGGGGATCGACGGTGTCATCGAAGAGAAGGCCGAGCTCGAGGTCGACATCCCCCAGATCCAGATCGAGTTCGACCCTGCGGCGGCTGAGCGATATGGGCTCAAGCCGGGCGACGTCCGCAGGGCTGCGGCCACCATGCTGGCCAGCGAGGAGGTCGGGGACATCTTCAGAGACGGCGTGGCCTACGACGTGCATGTATGGAGCACGCCGGGGTCCCGTGACAGCGTCAGCGATATCGGCGCGATGTTGATCGATACCCCAGATGGTGGTCGCGTCCCGCTCGAGGACGTGGCCGACGTGCGCATCATCCCTGTCCCGAACGAGATCCACCGTGTTTCCGTCACGAGGAGCATCGACGTCAGCGCCAACGTGCAAGGACGCGACCTCGGCTCGGTCGTGGCCGATCTGGAGCAGCGCCTCGAGGCGGTTGAGTTCCCGCTTGGGTACAACGCGGAACTGTTGGGAGAGTTCACGGAGCGGCAAGAGGCCCAGAGACGCCTCCAGGCATTCGCCGTCCTCGCCGTGATGGGGATCTTCCTGATCCTGTTGACGTCCTTCGGAAGCTGGCGCCTGGCCACGCTCGCCTTCGTGACCCTGCCGATGGCCCTGGTGGGAGGCGTCCTGGCGGCGTACTTCGGCGGCGGCGTCATCTCGCTCGGCTCACTCGTCGGGTTCTTCACGGTCCTGGGGATCGTGGCTCGGAACGGCATCATGATGGTGAGTCACTATCAGCATCTCGAGGAGCAAGAGGGCATGACCTTCGGTCGTGAGCTCGTGCTGCGCGGTTCACGTGAGCGGCTTGCACCGATCCTGATGACGGCCCTGACGACTGGGCTCGCCTTGATCCCCCTGGTGCTGTCGGGCGACATCCCCGGACAGGAGATCGAGTACCCGATGGCGATCGTCATCCTCGGCGGTCTCGTCACGTCGACGTTGCTCAACCTGTTCGTCGTCCCGTCCCTGTACCTGCGCTACGGGAAGGGTCGGATGTTCAGGCGTGGAGCGGCTGGCACATCTCCGAGCCCCAGCGGGGTGCCCGCGTAAGCGGGGTCCTTTGACCGAAGCCATCGGGCCTCCGAGGCGAGTTTGAAAGGTGCAGATCGGGCGTTCTTGCTTGGGGCGTCGTTCAGGAAAGACAAGTCGGCGCACGGTTCGATGAGGAGGTTGAGTTGCGACGTCTTCACGCCGTACCTGTAGTGGCCGCGGCGATCCTGGTGGTGTCGATCTGGGTCTCGCTGAGGGTACTCCCGTCCGACGAGCTGCCGCCGGGCGGGGTCGTTCCGTCCGTCAACCCCAGTGAGAGTGTCCCGCCACACGAGACGCTCAGCGCGAAGGACTTCGACGCCGATAACTTCGACGATCCGACCAGCATCGACAACGTGTGGTTCCCCCTCGAACCAGGAACGCAGTTCATCTTCAAGGGGAGCTCCCTCGACGGCGAGGAACGCCTTCACCATCGCGTGGTGTTCACGGTCACGGACCTCACCAAGGTGATCGGCGGTGTACGCAACGTCGTTATCTGGGACAGGGACTACACAGCAGGCGAGCTGGTCGAGACCGAGCTCGCCCTGTTCGCACAGGACAACGATGGGAACATCTGGCACTTCGGTCAGTACCCAGAGGAATACGACGAGGGGAAGTTCGTCAAGGCGCCCGCCTGGATCGCCGGCTTCGAAGGTGCGAGAACGGGGCTCACCATGAAGGCTGAGCCACAGCTGGGGACCCCGAGCTATTCCCAGGGGTACGCCCCCCCTCCGATCAACTGGATCGATCGCGCGAAGGCGTACCGGATGGGTCAGGAGATCTGTGTACCCGCCGGTTGCTACCAAGACGTTCTCGTGACCGAGGAGTTCGAGCGGGACAAACCGGGAGCCTTCCAGCTCAAGTTCTACGCACCCGGCGTCGGCAACGTTCGGGTCGGTTGGCGGGGACGGAACGAGGAGGAACGGGAGGTCTTGGTCCTGGTCGAGATCGTGAACCTCGGTCCCGAGGCCCTGGCAAAGGTGCGAGAAGCGGCGCTCCAACTGGAGGAACGCGCCTACAGGATCAGCGATGTGTACGCCCGCACGCCACCCGCGGAGTAGGAGCCAGGGGATCCATCCGAGCAGGTGGTGGTTCGTCGTGTCGTCCGCAGCCCTGTTCATGTCGGGGTGCGGATTCCGAGGCTTCGAGAACCTGATGGATATCGGTGTCTGCGATCCTGATGCTGGGACCTTCACGGCGAACATCGACAATCCGTTCTTCCCACTGCCGGTGGGTCACCGGATCGTGCTTGAAGGCGAGGAGTCCGGGACGTCTCTGCTCGTTCGGATCACCGTCTTGGACGAGATCGAGACCGTCGCGGGGGTCGAGACCCGAGTCGTCGAGGAGTTCGAGGCCAAGAACGGTCATGTCGTCGAGACCTCACGGAACTTCTTCGCGCAAACTCAAGATGGAACGGTCTGCTACTTCGGTGAGGAGGTCGATATCTTCGACGAGGCTGGAATAGTCACGTCGCACACGGGAGCCTGGCGAGCCGATAGGAAGACGAACCTCCCCGGGATCTTCATGCCGTCCTCGCTACAGGTTGGGCAGGCCTTTCAGCAGGAGATCGCCCCCGGGATCGCCGAAGACCAGGCGAAGATCGTCGCTCTCGGAGAAACGACTCAAGTGCCGGCCGGCACGTTCGGAGACACCGCGACCTTGCTCGACGGGAACCCGCTCGACGGCAGTGAAGGCACCAAGGTCTACGCTCGGGGTATCGGTCTGATCGTGGATGAAGCGGCTCGGATGACGAGCTATACGACCCAGTCGGCCTGAATCGGTCCGACGGAGAGGGTGAGGAAGAGCCTACGAGGATGTCTGTAGCAAGACGTTCGTCAGGCTACTCGCGAGAGCATGTCGAGCTCGCGATCGAGTTCGCGTACCTGCGTTCGGACGTAGAGCCATTCTCTCGTCCGAGCGACAGCGCAACCCAGGCCACAGGCGACAACCGTTGCCAACCATCCGACTCCGAAACCCCAGAGATCAAGGAGCGTCTTCATGGTTCTCTCCTCCCTCGGCGAGCACGCCACAAGCTGTGGCCAAGCGGCGAGGAGGCGTCGAGCCAGTTCGGGGATCTCGCTCGGCAACCATGCGGCGCTGCGTCTCTCATGGGTAGGGGGCGCGTATCCAGTGCGGATCCATCGTTCCGCGCCCCGACACCTCCTCCGATCCGCTGGGATGTGTCCCAGCCATCGGCCCAGACGATGGCAGACGGCCGCTGAACGCACGCTGAAGACCCTTGAACGGTTCGCTTCGACGAGGCTCAGCTGAGATCTCACGGGACATCGCGCTCATGGCCATCGATATCCCTCAGACGCCCTACAGCATCCTCACTACGCGGGACGGCTCGCTATCACGGTACATGAGTTCGTCTACCACTATCCTGCCGACCGGCGCACCAGCTTGAGCAGCGATGCACGCGAGGAGAGTCTAGGAGATGGGCGCCCGCGGAACGCTCGAGAGGCCTTCGCGGTCGCCGCAGCGAGCAGCTCGCCGACCTCGGCCACGAGCGGCGCGGTCTTCGACGACGCGTACTGATCGTGCGCGGTGCGGATCGGAAACGCGAAAGTCAGGCTTGTTCGTACAATCCCGCGGGTGGGGCCTGTAGCTCAGCCAGGTTAGAGCAGGGGGCTTTTAACCCTCGTGTCGCGGGTTCGAATCCTGCCAGGCCCACGCAGGTGGCGAGGTGTTTCTGCAGGTAGACCGACATCTTGGTCGGAGACGAGAGGAACCGGACGGAGCCGAGAAGAGACGCATGGAGCGCGTCGAACCGGCCGGGCGTTCGACCGACTCGCCCGACGTCTGGGAGAGGTTTCGTAGGAGCGCAATGCTCCACGGATGCCGGGAACCTCGGGTGAGAATCGAGCGTGCTCATCTCCCGAGCCTTTATCTGTGTGTGTGCGCTCGCCGCGATCCTCGGGGGTCTCCTGGTCGTCCCGCCCGCCTCCGCGGTGGAGGCGCCCGGCGCCAGCGTCTTCGCGCTCCAGACGAACGGTCCGAATGGCCTGGTCACGCTCGGCGACTGGTACACGTCGAACGCGGTCGGCGCAGGCGGCGGCCATCACTACGTCCGGTTCACGATCCCGTGCGGCTGGCCGGCAGGACTGCCGGTCTTCGTGGACCTGTTCAGCCCCGAGATGAACCGCGTGTCAGGCGCGCTCGCCCAGTCGGAGGAGCCCAATGGGGCATACGACTCCACGCAGTTCGAGCTGTACGGGCCAGGCGCCACCGTTGGACCGGGGTACGCATCCCCGGGCCCGGGGGCGGGCATCCCGGGCACCCGGACGACCTTCCAGCCCGGGGCGGCGGGGGTACCGGAAGCGTGGATGCGCTACGCGACGCTCACGGCGCCGGTGGCGTGCGGCAGCTACGTCGTGCGCTCTCAGGTGCTCACGACCGATCCCTTGAACCCCGCCGGCACCGGGGACGATCAGAACGGGTGGCACGTCCGGGTCGGGACCGACGCGGACGCCGATCCCACGAACGCCCCGCCGGCGAACTACGACAACCCTGACGGCCTGGTCGGGACGAACGACGAGCTCACGCTCGGCGTCGACCAGGCGAGCTTTCAGCAGGACAGCGGGGCGCTCGCGTGCCAGACCTTCTTCGAGTACGTGAGCCCGGGTCAGGCGTCGATCGTGTTCCACAACTTCGACATGGACGGCAACACCCGCATCCGCTACTACGCACCCTCGGATGCGAGCTACGATCCGAACGCGAACGCCGGCGGCGTGCTCGGCACGTTGTCGAGCAACGGCCAATGGAACGGCGGGACGCTCGCCACGCGCGTCGGCGACACCATCCTCAACCCGGAGTCGGGCTGGTGGCGGTTCGTGACGTGCATCTCGTCGCAGAACCAGTTCATCCAGGAGGGTGAGGCCGGACGAGCCGCCTACTACACCCAGCCGCCGACGCCGAACCTCACGATCGCGAAGAGCGACGGCATGACCACGGTGGCGCCGGGGCAGACCATCACGTACACGATCGACGTGGACAACGTAGCGGCCGGCGCGACAGCCGGCGCCGCGAACAACGTCGTCGTTCAGGATCTCCTGCCCGCCGGCGTCACGTATCAGAGCTGCAGCTCGCCCGTCCCGGCGCAGGGCACATGGGCTTGCTCCGAGAGCGGCGGGAACGTCACGTTCACGCAGAACGGATGGATGGACGCCGGCGATGCCGCACAGCTTGCCGTCACCGCGCGCGTGAACCAGGGGACGTCGGGGAGCATCGTGAACAACGCGACGGCCGACTACACGGACCAGATCGGGAACCCGTTCCTACAGGTCACCGCGTCCGATACGGACACGATCGCGCCGTCGGCCGACCTCACGCTCACGAAGACCGACGGCGTCGCCTCGGTCACGGCCGGGACCTCTACCACGTATTCCATCACCCTCACGAACAACGGGCCGACCGACGAGCCGGCGGGGGTCGTGCTCACCGACCAGATCCCGCCGGGCACGTCCGCCTCGGAGAACGAGTCTGACTGCGGGCTGGCCGCGACGACGTTCACGTGCACGACGACGGTGGCCCTGGCCTCCGGCACGTCGGTCGTCTACCGTTTGACGCTCGCGATCGACGCAGCCTACCCGTCGACCACGCTCGTGAACACGGCCGGGATCACCAGCTCGCCCATCGCCGACCCGAACCCGGCGAACAACACCGCGACCGACACGGATACCGTGAACGCGGTCATCGCGGAGCTGTCCGTCGTCAAGACCGATTCGGCGGATCCGGTGCAACCGGGGGACACGTTCTCCTACACGATCGCCGCGACGAACGATGGACCCGGTGACGCCACGGACGTCGTGCTGTCCGACGCGCTCCCGGCGGCTCTCGCCGTGGCCGGGGTGTCCTCGTCGGGAACGGGAACCTGCGTGTCCGCGCTGAACGTGGTCACGTGCTCGATCGACCCGCTCGGCGTAGGCGCCGTGTGGACGGTGATCGTCCAGGTCACCGTGCGGGCGGATGCCGTCTCCGGGACGGTCACGAACACGGCCACGGTAGCCGCCGGTACGGGGGACACCGATCCCTCGAACGACGCGGCGAGCCAGACCACGACGATCGATGACGTCGGCTCCGCCGACCTCACGGTCACGAAGACGGTCGACGACGCCTCGCCACAGGAGGGTGACATCGTCACCTACACCGTGTCGGTGACCAACGGCGGCCCCGACGACGCGACCGCGGTCCAGGTGACCGACACGCTCCCGGCGGGACTGTCGATCGTTTCGGCCTCGGTGACCCAGGGCTCCTACGACCCGGCGACCGGGGTGTGGATCGTAGGGTCGCTCACGGTGGGCGAGACCGCCGGCTTGCGGCTCCGTGCCCGGGTGGACGACGGAACCGCCGGTACGACCATCACGAACCGGGCCAACGTCTCGGCCGCCGATCCGGCCGATCCAACTTCCGAAGACGACGCCGACTCGGCCCCGATCGCCGTGGAGGCCGCGGGCGGCGGGGGAGGCACGGGGGCGGGTGGCGGCACAGCGCTCACCGGGTTCCCGGGCGCCGCGGGCGCGATCGCGTGGATGCTCGGGCTTGTATCGCTCGGCCTGGCCGCGCTCGGGCTCGGAGGTCGCCGCCGGAGTGGCGAGATGCGCTCAAGCGATCCCGGTGGGAGCGGCGGAGCTCCACCGGCCGGCCGTTTCCTCTGCGAGCCGTTCTTCTTCTGCAAGGAGTGAGGAGCGTCAACATTCTCACCCTTGGGAGTCCTCTTCCGTCCCCATGATCCATGCGCGAAATCCACCGGTCTGGGGATGGATGGCCGAACGCCAGCCGCTTGAGCTCCGCGATGAAGGTGGCTCCCGTGTCCTGATCCGATGTCGGTGCGCCCGGCTACGTTCCTGGGATGCGGCGGCTCACGGTCACCGGGCCACGAGGCGGCCGGTGGGAAACCGAGCAGCCGATCACCCGGCGGGAGCGTGGCCGGGGATCGCGAGGTCGCGCGCTCGGGGTGCATCAGGCGATGCTGCTGGAGCGCTGTCGCTCGGTGCAGACGATCGGCATGGCGTTCCCCCTCACCCTCGCGTTCTTGGACGCGTCGTGGCGCGTCGTTCGCGTGGAGCGGGCGAAGGCCGGAAGGATCCTCTTCTGTCGCCGGGCGCGGCACGTGCTCGAATGCCACATCGGCGCAGATCTTCGGGTCGGCGACGTCCTCAGCCCGTTTGAGGCACCTCGCGGCGCGCCAGCCACTCGCGATGATCCTGGCAGCGGCCGTCCAACCGGAACGTGAGGACCAGGCTGCCGTCCCACTCGTGGTAACAAGGGCTGCGGACCCCGCGCCGCTATACTCTGGCGGCTGCCCCTCTTACGGCCGTGAGCAGCTGGGTAAGCCCCCATCGTCTAGCGGCCCAGGACACCGCCCTT